>JAEOSP010000433.1 GCA_016840305.1 Candidatus Hodarchaeota archaeon | reverse complement strand
TGGAGGAGTTTTTGCACCAACTTTGTTTATAGGAGTAATGTTAGGAGGTTCTTTTGGTATTTTTGTTACTGAAATGTTTTCACTTAATCTCAATATAGCTCTGTTCGCTCTTCTAGGTATGGCTGCCTTTTTTGCAGGAACAGGACGTGCTCCATTAACTGCCATAATTATGACAGCCGAAATGACTAACGATTATTTTCTAACAATTCCTTTGATGTTTGTAGTTACAATAGCATGGTTAATCTCAATTAATATTGAAAAAAGTGATATATATATCTTGAAATTAACTAGACGAGGAGTAAAATTAAGAGAAGTAGTAACTGATCTTTTAGATACAATAACCATTGAAGAAGCAATGATTCCACGTAATCGTCTTATTGTTCTGAATCGGAAGACTCGTTTAGAAAGTGTAATGACAAACATTAGAGAAACTGGCCATGAAGGGTTTCCTGTTGTAGAAAATGAAGAGTTTATTGGCGTTATCACTCTATTAGACATCCAACGTACTATACAAAACCAATCACCTCAAGATTGGATTGTTGGGGATATACTTGATCTGAAAGCAAAACGCTTGTTTTGTATGAATAAAACGGCTAAGCTATCTCACGCAATTCATATTATGGAAAAACATGACATTTCTAGAATACCTGTGGTCGAAACAGACTCAAATAATCGTCCATTATTAATAGGTTGGCTTACAAAGCATGATATAAATCGTATGTACATAAATGAAAAAGCGTTGGCTGTATTGGAAGAACAAGAGTCATTTTTCCTTGCTTTCGATGCTTGAGATGAATAATTCCTACCAACCTTTAAATTTCTGAGTGCGTTAATAATCTTGACAATGAAGTTTTCAATCGCAAACATTTATTTAAATAATTTCAGTATAGGTTCTATCGTAAGCATTTCCAAAGAACTTTCTTCAATAAAAATTTTACTGTGGAAATTAAATGGCTACTCAGTTGATTCCCCTATCATCTCTCCGTGATGGTGAAAAAGCCCAAATTACAGTTATAAATGGTGGAAGAACTGTTAATTTGAGGATGAATGAGCTTGGATTTACTACAGGAGTGAGTCTCAAAGTTATACGTAATGTTGGGGGCGGGCCGATAATGGTAGAATTAAAAGCGGGTAAAATTGCTTTAGGAAGAGGAATTGCTAGAAAAATAATGTGTAGAAGGTTTGAAAGTTGAATGAAAGTCGCTTTGGCTGGTAATCCCAATGTAGGAAAAAGTGTCATCTTTAACGCATTAACAGGATCTCACCAACATGTGGCTAATTTTCCAGGATGTACTGTTGAGCATAAAGAAGGAAAATGTGTATTCGGTGAGCAAGAATTTTCCATTTTAGATTTGCCAGGAACGTATAGTTTAAGTGCCTATTCTGAAGATGAACGAGTAACTAGACGATTCTTAATCACAGAGAAACCTGACTTAGTCGTAAATATTGTTGATGCTTCAAATTTGGAGCGAAATTTATTCTTAACTATTCAATTATTAGAGTTAGGACAACCTATAATCGTTGTACTCAATATGCTTGATGTAGCAATCTCTAAAGGTTTTGAATTGGATATCGAAGAACTAAAGAAAAAATTAAATGTTCCAATTATTCCAATGGTTGCAACAAAAGGAAAGGGTGTAGTTGAACTTCTGGATATGATTCTAAACTATGAAACCAAACAAGAGGATATTCATTCAGGATTTTTTTTCGATCAACAGAATATAAAAATTTACGAAAATGAAATTGTTAATATTATTAAGAAAATTGATGAAAATAACAAGCTAGATAAATTCAATTATGCTTGGCTTGCCCTCAAAATTCTTGAACAGGATCAAATAATATTAGATTTAATAGATTCACTCATCTTAGAACGTATTGAAAATATTCCGAAATATAATAATCCTTCTTGGAATCAAATTAACCAGGTTCTATACGCCTTCAAAAGTAAGACCTCAAGTAAAGATACAGCTGTATTTATTGCTAATGAAAGATATAAGATAATTAGCAATTTAATTAAAAACGTGATCGTTAAAGAGGGAAAAGCGTCATCTAATATAACTACTATGCTAGATGATGTCCTTACTGATAAATACTTAGGAATTCCAATTTTTTTCGCAAGTTTATGGGCGATTTTCACGTTCACTTTTACTTTATCTGAACCACTTGTTGTGTTACTCGAGCTATTCTTCGGAGTTCTTATTGATTTCACAACTAATGTTATTTCTGATCCAAATATTGCTGGATTTATTGTAGGTATCTTAAATGGCCTTGGAGCGATCTTAGTTTTTATTCCAAACATTTTTCTTTTGTATTTTGGATTGGCGGTATTCGAAGATTCAGGATATCTAGCTAGAGCCGCTTTTGTAGCAGACAAATGGCTAGAAAGGATTGGATTACATGGAAAATCATTTATTCCTTTGATGTTGGGATTTGGTTGCACAGTACCAGCGATTATGGCAACAAGATCAATCAGGGATAAAGAAGATAGAATGATAACCCTAGCTATAGCACCTTTTATTTCGTGTTCAGCTCGTTTGCCAGTATACGTCCTTTTTGCTGGAATTTTCTTTCCTGATTTTGCTGCTTTAACAATTCTACTAATGTATATAATTGGAATCATTGTTGCTATTATTGCAGCATTCGTATTGAATACCTTTTTTTACAAACATGAAGATCATATGTTTATTATGGAACTCCCTGAATTTCAAAAACCTCAACTAAAGACAGCTACACGAGAAATGTGGTTACAAGGATCTCTTTTCATTAAAAAAGCAGGGAAAATCATCTTTTTTGCTTCGATCTTAGTTTATATTTTGAGTAGTTTCCCTTTAGGGGTGTCTATCGATGATACCTATCTGGCATTAATTGGTAAGGCAATAGAACCTCTTTTCTTCCCCTTTAGTTGGACTTGGGAGTTTATCTCAGCATTACTACTTGGTATACTTGCTAAAGAAGTCGTTGTTGCTACTTTAGGCATATTAGGAGGAATGAATTTGTCTCAATTTATAATTGGGTCGATGACTGTCGGACAGGCCTTTTCCTTTATGATCTTTGTATTACTTTATACTCCATGCGTTGCAACACTTTCAATTATCAAATCGGAAACAAGATCATGGAAAATAACTTTCATTTTAAGTATTGGATACTTTTGTATTGCTTATGGCGTTGCATTGATCGTTAGAATAGGATTTTTTGTATTAGGTTTTCCATAAATGATGTATGAAAAGGAAGATACCAATGAAGCTAAAAGAAAAGAATAATTCGGTTTTAAAACTATTTGCAATGCTTTATGGTGTTGTTTTCATCTTTACTGGCATTTTAGGGATTATATTTCTATTCTTATTGCAAGAAATCCCTATAGCCATAAATCTGATAGAACAATTCCTATTAATCTTAATAGGTATAATTTTCCTCCGAGGGTATTCTGAGCTTGAAAGTGAAAATAAATCAGGCGAAGCCTTTTTATTTGTTGGAACAATAATCGGTATTATACTGGGTACTCTGGCTTTGTTAGAATTACTTTTCGTGGGATTGATCGGTGGATTACTTAATGAGAGTTCCTTATCCAACTTTCTTTCCAGATTATTATCCTATCTCTTGAATCCTGCATTATCATTAGGTTTTTTAACCTTCATACCACACAAAATGATCAAACATAGGGAGATATGACATCATTGATTGAAAAAGCCCTGAACTATATAAAACAAAAAGGTCAAACCTTTTCGTTCTACGAAATTAAAAAGGATTTGAAATTAACAGAAGGCCAATTAGAAATTATAAAACTTCAATTACTCCAACTAGGATATATTAAAGAAATCATTCACCATGAGGGTGAAGATGAGCTCAATCCTGTAATATGTAGAACGTGTACCGAAGGTGGATCTTGTGACAAGAGGGATCTACTTTCAATTAAAATGTACCAATTGACCTCCAAAGCATTGGATTTTGACAAATAAATCCTTAAAAAACGAATATCCAACTCTCATAATCCAATCAAATCACAAATCACTCAATTTCCAATGCACAATGCATAAACAAAAAACTTTATAACAACAAGAAAATTCGTAAAGTCCAGACAAAAAGTCCAGGATACTTTTGTCCTCAATAGATGTGATGTCATGAAAAAGCCAATGCGCCAACAGGATTGGAATATTATTGTCACACATCTCTATTTTATGTAAAAACAAAATCCTTACTATTCCTGGGAGTATAGGAAACAAAAATGGAGGTTTTGAATATGTTGTTTTGTGAATGTGGCACAGTTCTCTCTAGCAAAGGAGAATGTGTGAATTGTAAGAAACGCGAACTCGCTGCATCAGAAGAGCAGTTTGAACAATTAAGTGAGGTAAAAGCATGAAGAATGATCCAAGGTACTGTTCAGTATGTGATAAGTTGCTTCTGAAACAAGACTTTTTCGGATATGTCCTTTTGACTAAGTGTGATATGTGTGATAAGATTATTCACGAGCTCTGCTATATGAAACATCATCAAGATATGCATAATCTGATTGCAGTTATCGTTGATGAAAAAGAGGAAGTAAAAGAGCAATATTATCTTGTCTAATTGTACTTTGGATCATTTAAATGCAGTAAAAATTAATTCTAGTTTTTTGCTCAATCAAAACTTCAATTGGTTAAAGGATAGACTTGGAATAAGACTATAATTTAATCAATACAAACTTTTTTCTATTTCTTAAGGCATCCAATCAAGAAATTTAGGATAACCTACCTTAACAAATTCTTCCTTCATTAAAGTGATTTTATCGAAGATAGGTTGTCGAAGTCCATCAATCTGAAGATCAATGACAATTTTTCCAAGTTTAGGCTGAATATTCTTTAATCCAGCAGTCAATCTCGAAAAATCCACTGATAGTGGTTTTTCAGTTAATATTTCGTTCGTGTAAAGAGAGCTTTCCTGGTTTAATCCACCACTAAGAACTTTCAATCCATCATCTAACACAAATGAATTTTGATCTTCACATACCTTCATTAATTGGTTAAAACTCTCTTTGTAAGGGTGAAAGATATTACGAGCAATCACCCCTCTTAGGTACATCTGTTTCGTTTGTTCTACCTCAAATAGTGCAAATGGGATTGTGGTCATCAATTCTGTCATTAAAAGATCCTTACTTGATACTAGTGAAGCAGATGTCTGAGCTTTATCGTATAGATCCATTGGGAGCACAAGACCTGTTATTTCACGATAATCGGTTATGATTTCGCCAGGAGATAATCGGAATTGTACATAATAAATTCCAACACCGCTAAGGAAAATAAATGGTTCTCCCATTGTTTCCTCAAAACCTGTAACTGCAAAATCTGGAAGGAATAATACATTATCATGAATGATTTCATAAACTGGTTTGTTTAAATAGAATCCTTTGAAATTTGGATCAGTTCCAAGTATTTTACGCCAAGAAGGAATTAAGAAAATTTGTTTCAAGTGTTCAAGTCCCCCAGAGCCATCCAAAATTTCAGAGGGAACTTCTGAAGCATTTTCATAGATCTTTAAGCGAGCTTGTAGGTATGCCTCTGTTTTTTGTTCTTCTGTTTCTTTTTTTCGAGAAGAAGCATTACGCTTAATTTTATCCAACTCTTTTGTTCTTTCCCCGATTTTTGACTGAAGATCATGAATATATTTATTCTTTAGTTCCGTATAACCATTATCATGAAGATAATTCTTGAATTCAAGTATGCTTACCCCAGAAGATGAATCAAATGAGCTGGTCTTATCATAATAAGGCAATATAGTTTTAAGGATTTTCTTTTCTAAATTAATCTTTTTTAATAAATTCCCTAATTCAATAGCTTCATTTTCATCTTCATTTGTCATTAAATAAACCCCTATACGTTTATTATATCAATTGATTTAACTTTAAATCACATCGCTTAAGTAACTATTGATTTGAATGAATTATCTTTAATTTTTACCTTTGTGATAAATTTTATATCAGATTTAATTTTTAACCCTCAAATGTATCAAAAGTGACTCGTATTTACTAATAATGATATTTATTGTAAGGTTTGAAGCGTATTGAATCAGAATTTCATTAAATCGGTCCAAGAAATTGCTAATAATGCCTGGCCAGCTTTTTATAGTTATTTTATGGATGGATGGATTGTACGGTTTAATAAGGGTGTTACTTATAGGGCCAATTCAGTTTTACCATTAAATTGGTGGGGGAAAGATTTGCTTAATTCTGTAAAAACGGTTGAAAAAAAGTACTTCCAGTTCAAATTATCTTCTATCTTTATGCTACATGACCATTATGAACCAAAGGGGTTAGAATCATTGTTAGTTGATCGATCCTATGAAAAAGTCATGCCAACATTTGTGATGGGTACTGAAGTAGCAAAAATACCCAACATAGAAGATAATATTGATTTTAATCATAAATACACCGACAATCGTCTCCCGATATGGTATCCTGCATTAGAAAAACTGTCACTATGGAGAACTCCTGAAAAAATGGTAGTTATTGGGGAAATCATGGACAGAATTGATATTCCTCAAAAAAGATTCTTCTATACAGAACATGATCGAAAAATCATTGGTACGATGCTAGCAATCATTGATGAAAATTTTATGGGGATTTTAAATTTAGCCGTGGACCAAAAACATAAGCGAAAGGGTGTAGCAACCAGTCTAATCAAGAATGCAGTCAATTGGGCTGTATCTCTGGGAGTTAGATTTATCTATTTGCAAGTAGAGAAAAAAAATACTCCAGCAGTAGAATTATATAAGAAATTAGGGTTTAAAGAGTGGTATTCATACCTGTATTACGAAAAAAAGTTTTGAGATAAAAAGAAATCTCATTCGCGTTTTTTTTCAAGGTTAAGTGAAGAATCAATAGAACAATAGCCACTGGGGCAGCATTCTAAATTCAGATATTGTTTTGAAGGAAAAATTCCCTGAAACTATTCAGAAAGAATTGGATAAAATGCCAGGCTGTGTATCTAGAGCCTCAACGAAGGAAGAATATATTGATGTTATCCGAAAAGCTGGATTTGAAGAAGTGGAAATCCTTGAGAATAGTATAATCTCTCTAAAAGTACAATCAAAGAAAAGCGAAGATGAACTAGTAGAAAGAAGATTGGTTGTTTCAGGAAAAGAGATTAAAGTTGAATTAACTGTTGAAGAAGACGAAAAGTTACAAACTCTAGTCCAAAAGGCACATATTCAAGCTTTCAAGCCCCTATGATCAATTTCTCAATAGTAAATGAGCCATTAATCCCTTTTTCTTTTTTCTGCAAAAATTTTAATAAAATAAGTTTGCCAAGATCAATGGGAATATAAATATTACAGTAATGCACCAAATAAGTCTAATGGTTTGCATTTTTTTTCTTAAAGAATAAATAATGTTGGAAATTTTTCCACATAATGTCTTAGACTTATTGATGGTGCTTTATGATGTCAAAATCAATATCCATTGATCATACAAAGTTGGTTCGAACCCTTAATTCCACCAAAGAAGATTTCGATCGGTTAGCAAGATGTTATAATTCATATAAAGACCCTAATAGCTGGCCTGAAGGATTTGGGGGAACACGAATTTTTACGGGTGAGTATCTTGAGAAGGACATGAAACATCAGGATTTGACAAATTTTTTGTAATAGAAGCTCCTAATGACTCTGATAAGATAGTAGGAACATGTTTTGTGGGAGAGACATGGAATATTCAAAATGCATATTATGTGCTGATTTTGGGAGTGGATCCTTCTTACCAAGGCCAAGGTTTAGGTAAGGCTCTATTACTTCATACTACAAGATTTGCTATTTCTAAAAATTCTAAACTGGTTAGGCTTGATACTTGGGCAGGAAATCTGAAAGCTATGCCTTTATATAAAAGACAAGGATACAAATGGCGACCCAATACTTCCTGTACAATGGAAAATTTCATTCCGCAAATTATCACCAATCCCTTCATATGTAAGGCTTTTCCCTCTCTCAAAGAATCATGGTATGAATTATTTAAACCGAATATTACTCAACATCCAGATATAGAGAAAGAGGGGGAGATGCTCATTTATGAATACTTATTTCAAGAGAATTCATCCAAATCTCTAAAAATTTTTATCGATCGGACAATTGGAGGCATATGTGGTTTCCATTTAATTACTGATGATTATAATTTATTGATAAAAGCAACTACCCCCAATTCTAAAGGGTATATCGGATTTGAAAGTTTTTCTACTACATTGAAAATTGAAAATAATTCCAAAAAAGAAGTAAATCTTAAATTTAGGTTTAAAGCAAGTTCAAAAATTGAAATACAAAATAATTTGGTTCATGAAAGGAAAATTCTAGTTAATCTGAATTCCAATTATAAATTTGAGGTTATCGGAAGAATAATGGAAAATACAGATGAATTAGATACAAAAATTCATTATGATACATTTACAAATGAGGGTATAACCTTCAATATTGAATTAGATGGTACAAATTTCGACTTAATTGTGGGAAAAATACCTGTGAAGACAATCAAGGTTTTATTAACACCAATTAACTATCATACAATACCCTCACATGTTTTCGATTTACCTATGTCGTTGCAAAACTTCATGGATGATTCCCCGAAAGTAGTGTCAGTAAATGTAGAAGATGGTAAAAACATTCGTTTTCTTGAACATGAAAAAACTAGGGTAAAATTATCGAAATATGACACCTTAGTTAAATTCCCTGTAGAAGTACCATCAGTTCATACCACGGTTGATTATATATCTGTCAAAGTTGCTACAGATGAGGGGAAAACACTTTCCACTCAAAAATTACCACTAGCTATATTTTTTGAGAGTAAAGCAATATCATACGAGCGAGATCAACAAGTGTTTCTTGAAAATAAACATATAATTTTGAGTTATTATAAGAAATCCCAACCAAATAATAATGATGTCGATATTCACGACAAATTAAGAAATTTGAGAGTCAAGGGATTTCCAATTCTATTAGGTTACCCTTTTGATGAAGAAGGATCTGAATTCTTTAGAAAAGAACTAACCCATATGATTAGTGAGAGTAAAGAAGGATTGATATTAAGTAGTTCAGCGATATCTGATAATAAACCTGGAATAAAAGTAACAAGGAATATAATCATATCTCATGATAAAGCAGAATTTCAAATCTTTTGGGAGGTAGAAAATACTTCAGAAGATTCCATGTCAGGTTTAGGACTACTACAAAATAGCTTTTGGTGGCCGAATCAACTACCTGCTATTACCAGAGTTATTCCTTTCCAGGAAGGAATTAAAAAGATAGAAATCTTTGCTTTACCAATTGATTTGGGAAAGGATCCTAAGGCGCTCAAAGAGGGATGGCATGTGAGTGTGTATGAAACTGGTTCAATAGGATTGCTCTTTGACCCATTACAGATACATGAATTAACTATTGGTCGCTTTCATCCAAAAATCTTCTTTAAACTTTCTGATGCATTAGCTTCTGGTGAAAAATATATATCCACACCGATTACATACGTTTTTGCTGATTCTTGGCAAATTATTAGAAAGATTTGGCTTGAAAAATACCAACCATCTCCTTCTTACGATCTTGAAATTGCCAAAAAGGCAATTTCGCATATACTGATTGGATTAAGGAGCTCCTCTGGTGAAACCATTGCCCAAGGTATTATTCTCAATCGAGAGAATGAACTCTTTGTTTCGATAGATGCTTTTAGGGAAACTGTTTTTAAAGGTGAAATAAATCTAAAACTATCGAAAATTATTCCTAGCCCACTTAAGATTATTTTACTCGAAACCAAAGGAATAAAATGGAATAACCAAATAAATTTTTCACATGATATAAAATCCAAAGTTTTCAAAGGTGAATTAACTTTCGACTCATTGACACGAATCTACGACTATCCAGTAACACTCGTACTTTACGATAAGGACAAAAAAATAATAAAAAGGCGAAATGAAGTAGAGAAGTATTTCGAGGTTGATAATGGGGTTATTAAGTTCAGAGCCAGTGAAGCATATAGAGGACATATTTATTCACTCTCTCTTAATGATGAACCCAACTTACTTCATAATGGAAATGTTAAATTTCCCGAAGTAGGACCATTTTTGTGGTTTAACAAATTCTATGGAGGTATTGGTTCCATTATTAGACCTTTAGGATCTTGGGATATGGAAGATTATAACAAACTCAAGTTTCTTCCATCTAAAATATCCAGAGGAGAATGGCAAGGAGTAAGGTTTGAATCTGAAATAATAACGTATTCATCCAAGATAAAAGGATTGCAAGTAACAAATGAATATCTAACTCTTCCTGATGCTCCTATTCTACTAGTTCAATCTCATATAACGAATCATTCAGAATTGACCAGAAGCTTCTTCCTTCAACTCACAGGTAACTTAGAAACATCTAAATCTACAGATGACTTGTATTTCTTGGAAGATAGAAGATCTAATAAGGGATACCTGACCTATAGAATGCAAGACTGGGAATCTACGGTTTATTTAGAAAAAGAGTTGTATACCAAATGGGTTGCGTACAAACGGTCAGGAAGTAAATACTTTGTCTCTGCAATATTACCATCTGCACGTTTAAATGAAAATATGTATCCTTACTCACCAAATCTTAAAGTAATATCTCTTAGTATGAATGCAAACCAAATGAAGATAAAAGCTAACGAAACAATGACTTTTCGAACACTTTTTTTCTTTACTGAAAACCTTGATACAATACCACCGTTAGTAAATTCAAATTTAGCAGATCTATTAATTTAAGCTATGTTATAGTTTAATTGTGTAAATGATAAAGAAGTAGTATTGGTTAAGGTTTATTTTTATCTTTCAGAAAGCTTTGGATCACCGTTATTATTCAGATTCGGCTAATCTCTTATTTGGAGACAATTTTTCCCTAAAAACAACAAAAATCAAAATGACATTAACTAAAAGAGCTATAATTTCAAATAAACCTGCAATGATGAACACAGAGATATAATCAGTATTGGATATTAAGATGCCTCCAACTAAGGGACCCAGTATAATTCCAATGTTTCCCAATAAATTGAAAAAACCTATACCAGTTGCATTATCTTCACTTTTCACAATATCTCCTACTAATGCCATCGAAGGTGGGCCTGTAAATCCATTTGCAGCACCTAGAAGCATGAAGATTATTATGACGACAAATAAACCATAAGATCCAGCAAATCCAATTAACGAAAAAATAATCCAAGTTGCAAGACTACCTCCAATAAGTGGTATATATCGGCCGATTTTATCTGACCATTTACCAACAGGGAATTGCAAAATAATGTAAGGAGTTGCGAAAAGTCCTAAAACCATACCCCTCATCTCAGGACTTACATTAAGAACAGATTGAAGGAAAAATTGTAAACTAAAAAGGATAAATCCAATATGAAACCTGTCAATAAAATTAAATAATCCAGGAATAAATAATTTTGGTTCTTGAAAGGGAATGCTAAGGTTTTCATTAATCGATGGTTTAATTGTTAGCCGTTTAGGTTCCAATAAGAGAATTACTGAAAATAGGAACACTATAAAGCAAATTATTGTTGCTGAATAGTATGGAACTAAATAACCCATTCCTGCAAATATTCCTCCAAAAACAGGACCTCCACCCATAGCAAGCGCCAAAAATATCCCAAAAATTCCCATATGCTTTCCTCGATTCAAAGGGGTAGAGAAATCTAGAACTAACGTCATAAGGGTTTGCCAACACAAGACAGTGAAACCACCCTGTAAGAATCTAAATACCAGAAGCAATGGAAAATTCAACGTCATTGTCATTGCTAAGAAAAATATTGAGGATCCTAAACTTCCTAGTAAGATGAATAATTTTCGTTTTCCAAACTTGTTGGAGAGAACTGCGGTAAGTATTCCCACTATTAAGTATGATAAATAAAGGACAGAATCGAAATAAGAAGCTTCCAGAATATCTACATTAAATCGTTGTACAAGAAATTCATCCAAGTTGGTATGTAGTAACGCAGGAGCTAAAATAGTTAAGAATACTAACACACCTAGAAATACAATGTGTTTGGTTGATACGATTTCGTCAATAATATCATTATCTGAGTTTGAGAAATCATTATTCATTATTCATCAACTATTAAGTGAAAATATAGAATATCTGTAACTAATTTTGTTTAACAAAAGAAATTTATTAAATTTTTAGTGTCCACAAAGTGAATTGCTAATGAAATTATTACTAATATACCATTTTTCCGTCGAAACGAAATTTAAAAATGTAAGAATAGAGATCATTATAGGGATATGTTAGCAAATGATAACAACAGGAAAAGCAGCTCTTGTAACAGGAGCAACGACGTATTACGAAAGAATTGATCAAAAATCTATTTAATTGTGAATCTTTATCCTTAATAAATATAGGTTAATTCATTTTTAAATAACAATATTATCGATAGGATTCTCTAAATAGACTGTCTCAACTTAATTATTTAGATATATTTTAGAATTGAATTTGGATGTTTTTTCTTTAATTTCTGAAACTCTAGACAACCAGGATAGAGAAGAATCAGTCCAATAATCCATACAATAAGCGTTACACCCACTGAAAAGTTTCTTATCAGACCAAATACCTTAGGAATTACTGCGTATAATAACAGGTGCGCACAATAGAAGTAAAGAGCTGATGTTCCAAAAACCACAATTGGGCTAGACCATTTCTGAAATGATTTGTTCTCCTGTAGAAAAAAACCGAATGCAAGCGCAAGACACATTCCTCCCAGTGTCCAGAGTAGAAACACGATTGAGGGGGGATATTTGGACATAAAGAAAAAATTCTGAATGGTAAAAGCATTAGGAATAAGAACTCCGTTTTCTTGCCAAATTGGAAAGTAACTGCTAGGAAAACCTTGGATTATCCGAAGAATGAAGAAAAATAAGAGGGAGGTACCACCAACAGTAGCCAATCTTTTTGAAATATATTGATTTGAATTAGGCCGGTCTTGTTGTTTTAATATCCATCTACCAAGAACTATTCCTAGACCTAGAATACCCAACCAAGGATCAAGAGGGTATAATCCATAAGGCCAAATCGGATTAAATGTTATCGCTTGAAACCATTGTTGAAACTGAGGGGATGGGAAAATACTGCCTAAATCTCCAAAATTAAAGAGTGAAAATGTAACTGGATGAGCGCCTGGATTAAAAATGGGATTCCAGATGTATTCAGCTATTATTGGGGATAATAATAAAAAAACGGATAATCCACCAATTATTCTCGAGCTTAGTCGGCGTATAAACGCAAAAAGAACAAAACCAACTCCTATTGCTGCAAGAACTCCAAAATATAAAAATTCAGCATCGAATAAGGGAGCAATAAGGATCCATTCGATTACTAATAGAACAATACCACGAATTATAAAATGTTTTGAGATTTCCTGTTGCGAAATTCCTTTCTCCACTCTTTTT
>JAEOSP010000432.1 GCA_016840305.1 Candidatus Hodarchaeota archaeon | reverse complement strand
TGATTTTAAACGTTTAGAGGACTTCTTTACCTTTTGATGTCAGAGAAAATATTCTTACAACCTTCTGTCCCGTCAACTCAACTGCTGAGTGTCCCAAATAATCCACCATTTGCCTCTGAACAGCACAGGAGTGTTTTACGTGATTACTTGCTTCAAGTGCACCCAATGATAGAAGCGTTTTTTCAACTGTTAATCCAGATGATTTCATAATTTCTTTGTATGGTAGTCCTTTATAACCGTTATCAGCATTAGAAATGTAACGGGACGATTCTTTTAGACTTTTAATAACTTTAAGTTGATCATCGTTTAGATTTGCAGTCATTTTATCACTTTTTAACCTTAATATTCCGAGAAATCTTTTCTAAATACATAGTTAATTTATTATTTAAAAACCCATATGATGTATATGGGCAGGATATACAGTGCAAAAATTCTTTTCTTCAATGCTTTACGTCTTTCTAGAATATTAGTACTCTGAACTCATCAAAAGAGCTATTTCTTCTGGATAAATAACTGAGAACTTCTGATCATCAGAAAGTTCAGCACCACCTGTCTGTTGAACAGGTAAAATGTCAATAAACATATGAAAATGTTTTTCTGCTGCTGAGTGATGCTGATTCAGAATAATATTTCTATCAATAGAAAGTTGATACTGATCTCCATGTTTTTTAATAAAGGAAGTTAATTGTGTATTACACTTGATTAATATCGATGCCAATGAGAACAATTCATCATCATTCATTGACCAAAGATTTGAAATATGTTTCCTTGGTATTAATCTGATCTGAGCGTCCCTTCTTGGTGCATAAGCTAGTAAAGCGAGCCAATGAACATTTTTAAATAATACCCGTTTCTTGGTGGAGTCCATTTCTGGAATACTCGAAGTATCATCGATATCACCCCATAATTGACATTTTTTACATTTATGTTCATTCTGTTTTGAAGACATCAAATACGAATTTTTAAATGTCCCCATTCCTTCTTGATTAAAATATAAGATCGTTTGTCCATGTAGATGTGATATACTTGCTCCTGCTTTTGAACCAATATTGAAAAAGGTCGATACATACAGATTATCTGTATTAGAAATGGCTGAATGTTTGAGTGAATTTCTTAGAGTTAATTTATAATTCTGGAAAAAGATTTCCCATTCACTTCTTGGAGTATCTTCAGGATAGTTATAATGACGAGTAAAAACATGGATAACCGATAATCCTCTGGGAATGTTTTTGGTATACTCTTGGATTGATGTACTGTCTATTAAAACTCTTGAAATTGGAGGATATAGGTTGATTGCAGAAAATACATTGTATTCTTTCAGATTCTCAAATTGTGGTTCAACAGAAAATAAATCGTTATCAATAAGCAAATCCTTCGTCAGTACAATCGCAGGTAATTTCCCTTGAACGAGTTCACAAAAAGTGTCTGATTTACAAAACTGTTTTTCATATTGTTCAACATGTCTTGTATGCGTAAATTCGAATGGCCTTTGAAGACGTATGGGATTGAAAATAGTCCTGTGGCCGATTTGCATTCCATTCTGATCGAAATAAGAATGAAAAGGATCAAATCGTTCTTCAGGTAAAGATTTAGGAGAAAAATGAATTCCCCATCCCCCATCAATGATCTTTTTGTCCTTCTGATTGTTCTTTTTTTTTTCTGCCATTCAAAATCCCTTAGATTTACTGAGCTCTAGCTAAATGTTGCTTAAATTCGTAAACAACAAGTATAATCCAAATATTAAATTCAGCTACAGTTATTTTTTGTACTAAGGGCCCAAATTCCCAGAAAACCAGTAGTATTCCTAAGATCACAACTGATATAGAGCAAGCATAACCGAGGTAACTAATGTACTTGTTCCACCATGATAATGACGATCCTGCGATTACTGATACCCAGCTAGTGACAACTCCCATCATAATAAAAAGGGTTATCGCTATAACATCATGGATATCTGAAGTAACTCCTGAACTTGGAAAAAAAACAATACCTATCATAAAGATAATCATGAGTGTGAATAAAAAGCCAATAACTTGAAATTGCGTTTTTTTATTTGGAAAAAGGGTGTAAATATCATCTCTCATTAATAGTAATAGCCAAGCTATTGTAAGAGCAGCAATTATCATTCCTAAAGAGAAAAAAAGCGAAGAAGGCCAAAGGGTTCCTAATTTGGATAGAGTTTGGTCAATTTGATTATAATTAGGATAAATTATCATTGCAATTGTCATAAGCAATCCATAAATGCTGAAACCTAACCAACTGATTTTCATAGAAAAATCAGTATTTCTAATTCTATCGTACATCTAGAATCTCATCTCTCTTCAAAAGCGGTGCTAATTATCCCAAAGTAGACTTAGATTAAAAAATAATCGTATATATTTTTTAGAACCCCTATCTGGGCACTGGTGCATTTCTATAAATCTCATTAAAATTAAGCTTCCAAAAAGTCAAAGCCTTTCGAATCTCCCTTTTTCTACTCTTATATTCCAGTTTTGAGGTTTTCAACTGCTAATTTCTAATACAGTCCATATACTAACCCCAAGCATAGAAATCATGACGTTGATTCAAAATAAATTCCATTAAAACAACTTCAATTACGAAAACCAAGTGGGATACTAATATATACAATGAAAATATGATACCAGCGGAAGTATCATTTCATAAGATAATGAATGAATTTGTCAGCAGCATGTAAAGTATCGAATATGGCCTAAAATGAGTTTAAAGGGATTAAAGATGGAGGTACATCAAAAATCTAGTCGGGAAAAACTCTTAACTCGCGCTAAAAAGTTTATTTTTTCCACTGCCATTGAGGATAGTGCTTCAAAATTATGCAGACTAAATTTCCGATATGGTTTAGCAAAAATGCACTTAGTTCAAGCCCATTTAGGGTTGGAACCTACAACAACGTTTATTGCTGCCCCAGATTGTACAATCACTCGAAATTTAGATCGATGGAGAGGAGGAATCGGCTACGGAGGGAAAATAACATGGGGAGAAGGAAAAGAACAACTAGTTTTTATTGACACATTACCTAATGCCTGTGGGATGTTAATAGGGTCATTAAATGAAATACCAGATCCAACTGAGCTGATTCAGAAGGTTCACGAACTGAATAACAGTAGTGGAGAGGTAGAAATTGAGGGAGTACCCATTCAGTGGAACTTTGGTTCCGGCAATCATTTTATCAATGTATTTGAGGTTTTTCCCAATCCTTCAGTTTCTAGCTCTTCTGAGCTTCCCCAATATACGTTCATTACTCATTCATCTCCTTCCGAACTAAAATCGGATGAAAATCCAAAAAATTTTGGGTTATATTATCCTATGAGTGAAACACTTCAACACTTCTCTGAAACACTCGAAACACCATTCGGTGATATTCATTATCTAGTAGGGAATAATGCACGTCGATATTTTGATTTTTTCAACTGGGCTGATAGTATCGGTGTCAAAAGACGATATCTTGCTGCGAAGATGATCTTTGACGATTTCAAAGTGATAATTGATAAAACACATCAGGGAATGAATCACATAAACGAAGTTATGCTCGGAGCTCATGTGTTTTCTAATGGAGCGAATAATCTGTTTCCATTAACTTTAAGACCTGATCTCCCTTGTTATCTCCTGAAAGGTATTCCTAATTTCTCAGATGAATCGATTGAGACTTTAAACTTTGCAGATAGAATGAACAAATATGGTTTAGAACATCGATTACATAATGCGAATATATTGCCGCATGGAGGGGGTTATACCTTTCCACACATTATAGCTATTCCTGAAATATTTGAAACAGTTGAGAAGCGAAGATATTTCTCAGTCGATCTTGGCACAGGTATAGGACGTCAAATGTTTGAAACTCCAAGAGAATTACAGTTTACTTATCGTGGACGTAACGTTTTAGTTCAAACAATTGACCTAGGAATGGCTGAAATAGTTGCTCGGATGGTTCCCGTTTATGCATTAAAAATTTAATTCTTATCTCTTTTTCAAATTCTCAACAAATTAACCTCCTATTTGATATATTCCATTTTCTTTATCTGGTGTTTTAATGGTACAATCTGAATCTCGGAATAGAAAACAACCCAAAGATTCCTCAGTCCAATTCAAGGATATAATAGCAGATTCGTATCGCTTTCGTTTTTTCATATTTATCCTGCTAATTTATGTTGCAGGTGCAACTTTAGACATTACAAACACGAATCCTGGATCAAGATTTATGCTTACAAAAGAAATTGCCCAAGAAAGTGAATTTACTATACGCGAGGACGTACGAGAACTATACTCTTACTTAGATTTCTCCGTGATAAATCAGATCACGAATCCTAGTTTTGAAAAAGGAAACGAATCTGAAGTTGAAGGATGGACTATCAAAGGTATAAATTCAGGAAGGGTTGAAGATAATAGCTACACAGGAAATTATTCTTTGCAGCTAAATTCTCAATTGGATTGGGCTGAACAGGATCTGGAAAAGATTGATGTAAACAGAATTTATGAAAATTACACTCTCAAAATAAGAGCAAAACATGAATTTGGAGAAAATACTTATTTAAACATCACATTCACATATACAGATAACACTAAAAGTACTTATTGGATTATTATTAGAACAACGTCCTTCTATCAATATTCTATGCAGTTTTATAACGATGACTTGAGTAAATCAATATCAAATATACGTTTTCAAAACGCTAACTCAAGCTCCATATATTTAGATGACTGTGAGATATTTTATAGCTACTCTGACAAGCCTATTGGAGTATCTTTACTTGCAGTACCAATTTATTGGATTGGAGAATTTATTCTAGTTGAGTTGGTTGGTTTGAACTCCTCAGATTGGACAACCATTGATAATGCGATAAAATTCTTGATTATGATATCAGTTTTAATATTTGGAGCGTTTACAGTACTCCGATTCTATGACTTTCTCCGATTAGAAGGAATTTCGCACTCAAAAGCCAACTGGACAGCATTACTTTTCGGTTTAGGAAGCCTTTACTATGTTTACGCTGGAACTTTCTTTTCACATTCAATTACTGCCAGTTTTCTGCTTTTAAGTTTATATTATTGCTCCAAATTTAGAAAAAAAAGAACAATCAATTCTTTATTATGGGCTGGTATATTTTCTGGGTATTCAGTTGTCTGTGATTATATTTTTCTCTTCTTCTTGCCGTTCTTCTTTATTTATTTGTTCATTCCATTCCCATGGAGTCTTAACGAGATAAAAAAGCATTGGAAAAGCTATTTACAATTTTCCTTATCTTCGACCATAATCTACATGATTCCAGTTTTGATTTGTGGTCTATTAGTAACATACTACAATTTCGTTTGTTTTGGAGATCCTTTTGTTACTCCTTATAGTTTTGCTCGTTTTTTTAAGGATGTTCAACACTTTGCTGCACCAATGGAGGAAGGCTTGGAAATACTTCTAACTTCTTCACACCATGGGCTTATAACTTTCATGCCTATTATTATCGTCTCATTGATAGGAATAATACCATTATATAGGAAAAATCCCTCTCTCGCGCTTCTTTGTCTAACAATGCCCGCTTTACTTATCGTTCTCTACAGTAAGTATTATTTACCAACAGGAGGATTAGCATATGGACCAAGACAGCTTGTACCAATTACTCCGTTCCTATTAATCCCTCTAGCTTTTATTATTGATACAAAGGAAAACGGAGGAATTTTGAAAAACTATATTGACGCAATTAGATCAGTACTCTTGTTATTTGTTAAGGGATTGGCTGTGATATTGGGGATTATTACCTTTATTATTAATTTTGCTGGAGGTTGGGTAGGTGTATACCCTATTGGAGGACAGGATATGGTTGATCCAATTTGGGGAGCAACGGGTCATCTTGAAACTCTTTTTAGTTGGATAAATGTCACTTTTGACTTTAATGGAAATCTATCTTTGGAATTATTGCAGGGGAATTATGCTGGAGGATTGAAAATTAATTTGATATTCATTGGTGTTTCCATTGATATTCATTGGCCTGCGGCCTCTACTCTTGCTTTATTCGAAATCGGGGCTTTTTTTGCAATAATCTTGCTAATTTTGCTAATAAATCCATATTTCTCAATTATAAATCTGAAAGAAATATATCTTGATAGATTTAAACCTTTTTTTGAAGGAAAAGATCCAAAAAAGTTGCTGATACGCTATACATTAGTAGAATCAGCTCTTTTGCTTGTCTATGTCATTTGGATAGTGATGCATTTATGCAGAATACTTGGGATACCTGTACAGAGCTTTACCACGGAAATTCTCGGAGTTTTAAATCAAGTTCAATTAGGTTCAGATAGTATTCCAGGAATAAATTTTATTACTAAATCGATTTACTTTTTTATCTACTCTGTTGCTAATTTTCTTTTCTTAAACTCCTATTTCATATCATTACAAACATGGTTCCTCAGTAGTTTATTATTTATTTTAATTACATCTGTTGCTTGGTTACCATATTCACAAATGCAAAAAATGAAAAAAATTGAAGAAAGCGACACAAATCGAGCATATTGGCTTGAATCCAGAGAATTTCAATTATTTCATTGGGTGAGTCGAATACTAGCAGGGATATATATCTTACAAAGTGTATTAACTGTTATTTTTGCTAATCTTGGTTTTACAATTTATGCAGAGTTATCTGCGATACTCTATATACTTGTTATTGTAATCATTATTGGTTCGATGATACCACCTCTGTTAATTAAGACGTCGGCTGTTACAATAGACAATCCTTTAGATGATGAATCTAGTGAAACAGATAAAGGTACGCTTCACAAAGAAACCCCTGGAGCAAGTATCATACTGCTTTTTATAATAGCTATCTTCCTAATAGAAATAGCAATGCAAATTATTAGAGATAAGATCCCCTTATCTGATTTTCTGATAATTCGCCCTTCATTAGATAGTATATCAATGACAGATTGGTTTTTCCAAGGTAAAAATGCAGTTCCTATATATCTAATGATATTCGTTTTATTTCTAGTCATAGTTGTTTTTGCACTATACCTTCCCAAGTTAAACAAAAAAAGAGGGGTACGGGAATTGGTTCCGCTTTTGCCTTTACAAATTGAGGAAAGACTACAGAGTAAAGGTAAAACCATGGCTGGTTTTCAGAGTACATTAATATTTGGGGGGTATATAACATTCTTTCTGTACTTGTTGATTACAGTTCTCTATTCTGCACTATCATCAGTGCCGAATCCATCATTACTTCCAACGTATCCAGAGGAATCATTATTTTGGAATTGGGTGTTTGTATTCTACATTTGTAGTTTATTGTTTACAGGAGTTATGTACTGGCGAAAAGATCATTTTAGAGGGAATGAATCTTATATCAAGGAACTAGATACTAGTTAGGATGTGTTTTAAGTGAGTGTAGATGAAAAAGTTAGGAATGGAGAACATCCTCGAAATAGTATAGAAAAGCTTTTTTCATCTCAATTATTCCCAATTTCAATTATAATAGCTTTGTGGGGTTGGATTTACTTACCTTTCTTACTTTCCCTCCCAGCTGGAGTGGATTTCGGAGCTCATTTATTCCGATTGGCTTTTTTCAGCGAGAATGGGCTCAATTCCGAATGGAATGGATTATGGTATACAGGAACAGCGTTCCTAGAACTCTATCCACCGAATACAACGTTTTTTCTCTGGTTTATTGATATATTCTTTCCGATGAACTTATCATATGTTATTTTTATGATTGGTACTCATTTGTTGATTACTTTCGGAGTTTATTTTGCATTATGTAAGCTAGGGAGGAGTATGTTGAGCTCTTTATTTGCTGCACTGTTCGTTATGACTTTATCGAACCTGAATACAAATTTCATGTTTTTTTCACGAGCTCCAACCCATATTGGATTAGCATTATTGATACTTACTCTAGGGTTATACTATTCAAAAAAACGTTTTACTTCCGTAGCTGTTGCTTGTTTATTAAGTATGACTCATTTCATGATGTTTGGGTTCTTGATAGTAATCATTATATGTTCAGAACTGAGTTATTTAGGATTTCAAATGAAAGAAAGCTTTATAGAAGAGAAAAAGTCGATTGAAACTGGTATTAAGCCACTACTAAAAGAATTTTTACTTCGTGCAGCAATATGGATGATTCCCTTCATTTGGGTTATCTTTTTTATGACCAAATTCTTTTTAGAGCCGATTGGATTATTTATGATTACACCACATTCATTTAGTGATTTCAGTGACGGTCCATACCAAACGTTACGCATTTTAAGAGATTTTTTGTATACTTACATTACCACATTTGTCTTCATGCTAATAATAATCTTTGTGTTTTCTTTCAAAGTAACTCGATTAAATTGGAAAGAATTTGGTTTAATAATAGCTACGATTTTAATCACCATTGTTGGCTTCCTTATGTATTATAGTGAAACAAGTTCACTCCTACCGTTGATGTTTCGTGGAATGGATGTTCTACGTTTTGTTTTGATATCACAAGTATTAATTATTTTAACCGCAATTCGTGGTATTAATCATTGGATTGCTAAAGGATTGTTGCTATTAATACTCTTATTACCTATTGTAGAAGCACAGAATGGAGTGATTAATTATATATACCTTGATTTTGATGATGAGCAATGGCGAGATCTAAATCCCATTGCTAATGATCTTAACCAGAGGGAGGGATTCTTTTATGCCTGTCCGTATAATTATCAGGGTGACCATATGGCATACCTACCAGCTCTCACAGGTAAACCATACTTTGATGGATGGAACCCTCCAGGTGTACAGTTGAATTGGTTTCAAGAAACACCTCCAAGTAGTAATAAATACCGTCCTAATTCGAGCTTGATAAATGATGTAGCAAATAATCCTGCCAAATATGGTGTTAAGTGGTTTATTACAAGAAAAGATTATTATGGTCTTCCGAGTTCATGGAATTTTGTATCCCAAGAGCAAGATCAAAACAAATGGCTCTGGGAGACCAATATCCCAATTTCTCTAGTTGATATAACAGCTTTTGGAAACGGTTCTGTCGAATACATTTCCCCGAATAAGCTGCAAGTAATCATTAATAGTAATGAAACTACGGTTGATTTACTTATCAAAGTAGCTCACCATCCTTCATGGAACATCCCAGCAAATACTAGTCTTAATATTGAGAGAGAAGAAGAAATCGGATTTATGCAAGTTACCGGTGTTTCTAGTAACATTTTAATCTTAGAATTTGAAAGTAATCATGTTGATGTTGTATTTGCAGGTTTTATCTTAAATTTGATAATTATTGCTGTTTTATCTATCTACGAGTACGATGTTTGGGAATTTATGAGAAAAAAAATACATTCTCTTACAGATAAAAACAAAGATAGTAAATAGATAGACAATTGAATCATTTCAGGCTATTTGGAAGTCTTTAATAAATGAGTTAATATATATTCAATTAGAGATAAAACATATAATGTAGTTAGAGGTTTCTTATCGTAATGAGATGTGAAATACCATAAGAAAATCAACATTGTATTCTAAAATACCCGAAAACATGGTCCTTGGAGAGAAAATAATTGGGAAAACTTAAACTTTTAATGAAATCTATTGTCTTTAGTACTCGCTCCCGAAGAAGATTTTTTACATTTGTTATCGTATTCAGCATTCTGAGTGGAGCTACGATAATTCTACTCAGCTATTTCGATAATTTCTCACGACAAGGATTACTTTCCCATAAAGGAGTTGTTGTGAAAGCCTCAGAATTTGGTACTCCCACTTCTTTAGTACTTTCAGAAGCGATGTCTGGCCAACCCACGGGGGTAGGTACAATTTCTGGAGCGGAAAAGGTTATTTTTTATCGATATATCAATTTTGGCCCCTCTTTGCGGATTTTTAGTTTAAATTTGCAATATCCTTGGGCTTTTACGGAACTTAAACCCAATAATTTGGTAGCAGGGCATTTTCCACAAAAAGATAATCAGGTGCTAGTATCTGATGAAGTGCTATTTGAGTTATTAGATTCACAGGGATTAACTCACCTTTATACAAAGCCTGTTGTTGGTACTTCCTTTACTGTCGGTGAAAGTGCAGCTTCACCTTTCAAATTAACAATATCAGGTATCTTCAAAAAACCATTAGGAATTGCAGGAGATACTGGTATGGAGTGGATCTTTGTCACAGAGGCTGCTTTTAATGTAATTACGAATTCAGATAATCTAAATCTTGGTAATGACGATATTTTTGTACATTCTATCTCTATTATCGCAAGTGGAGATGTATATAGTGGAGCAGCTTACGATAATGTTGATGAAATTGCTAGTGACTTGGGAAGTCTCGATGCTAATTATGAAAATCCGATCTTCACCCCAAAATCGGATAAAGATGAAAATCGAAATATGATGTTCCTATCATTATTATTTGGAATATTTGGAACATTTATGGTTAGCACACTTTATTCTTACTTAATTACTAGGTTCAGAAGACGAGAGGTAGCAGTCTTGAAGGCAATGGGGTATAATAAATGGAGTGTACGAATAGTAGTTCTAAGTGAAATCCTCGTAGTCGCTGTAACAGGCTTTTTCATTGGATTGATAGGTATACAAGCATTTATTTATTCTAGTAGTTCAGGTTCCTATGTCTATAATATTATTTTCAGTCCTACGGCGGTTTTATCATTTTTAGCAGTAGTATTATCATGTGTTCCAGGTTTCCTACTCATTACAACTCGTATTTTAGGAGTTCGACCAATAGAAATCTTTAGACAGAAATAAGGTGATGATATGAGTTCAAACATGTTAATTGAGGCAAAAAATTTATCGAAGGAGTATATTCGAGGAAAGAAAGAAGTCGTTACGGCCGTGAATGATGTCGATCTCCAAATTCAACGTGGAAAGTTAATTATGGTAACTGGCCCCTCTGGAAGTGGGAAATCAACATTATTGAACATTTTATCAGGCCTAGATAAACCCACAGAAGGAAAAGTAATCTATAATGATGAGGATATATCTGATTGGGATGAAGAGCGTCTAGCGCTATTTAGACAAGAGCATATCGGATTTATATTCCAAAACTGGGAGCTAATCAGAACTCTGACTGCGCTTGAAAATATTGAAAGTCCCCTGTACCCAGTTAAAATTAAAAGTAAAGAAATTCGAACTCGTGCGATTTCACTTCTAAAACAAGTTGGTTTGTGGGATAAAGTTGATAATTATCCCGATGAGCTATCAGGAGGGGAACAACAGCGTATAGGGATTGCACGAGCACTTGTAGGAAAACCTAGAATTATTTTTGCCGATGAGCCAACTGGAAATCTTGACGTTGATAATGCGGCTTCTGTAATGCGTCTTTTAAAGAGTTTCACAAAGCGAGATACTTCTATTTTGGTAGTCACTCATAATGAGGATTTAAAACGATATGCAGACGTATCTCATAAAATGTCAGCAGGACGATTCATCTAAGTAAATAATGGAACTTTGTTTAAAATTGGTTTAGAAACCTTCGAGTAGTGCATCAGCTAGTTTTTCAATATATCGGGAAAATGGATGATCTGGATGCTTTAAACTAAAGATATTCCTACTACCTTCACGAGCTACTTCACAAAAACAGGGAATGGATGTAATTACAGTAAGTCTCATTTCTTCTTGGATCGTTTTTTCAAAGTTCTTAACTAATGTCATATCTTTGCTACTCCAAACTCCATCAACGGGAGGACAGGTTTCTGCGACAACACGATTTAGTACAACATAATTGGTACTGTCTAAAAGAGAATACAACTGTGTAACCATACTTTTTGTCCCAGTGATATCAAAGTCATCAGCTTTTAAAACAAGACAAGTAGCATCGGAAATGACCAAGCCGTCTATAGATTCCATTTGAACACCTGGAGAGGTGTCAATTATGGTGAAATCAAAATTAGCATCAGAAAGTTCATCCCGGAGTTTTAAAATACGTTTTAAAGATCTTTGACGTTGTTTTCTATCTGCTCGGACGATTTCCCCCATTTTTCGAAAATCAGTTGATGCAAATGCCGCATATAAGGGAATCTTATAGTCTTCTTCAAAAGAAACTAAAATATCTTCACTTGTGAGATTAGGATCAAACAAAAGATCGTTAATGGTGGTTTTCGCTTCTACTCCACAAAGGGTTTGAAGATTAGGACCACGGAAGTCAAGATCCAAAATTACAGTTTTGAATCCTCGGCGTGCAAGAACGGTGGCTAAATTTGCACTGAGATGTGTTTTCCCTGTACCACCTTTGTAACTGTGAAAAGCAACGATTTTCATAATTTTTTCCTCATTTCCTGCTGTTTTTTTGTTTATTTTTCGAAATTAGGTTTGAAATAGAATTCTCATTTGCCGCTTGAACGGTTTTTTTTCGGTGGCTTATCATATCCATCTTGTTAAAATAATTTTGGCTCAAATAACTATTATTATGTTCATCATCATCTTTGTAATTATCCTGAGACTTAACAATAAAAATTATTCTTCGACTGTTGTCTGGATCTGTCTTTTTCCTTAACAATCCTTTCTCAAAAAGTTGATTCAGGTAATCACTCTCAAGAGGACGACTTTTTTCGGTTTCTTTTGCCACTTCTGATGCAGTAGCTCCAAATTCTTTTGTTAACATTACTTTGTAGGTTCGACGCAAATGACTTGGAACCTTTGTTAAAATATCAAAACCTGTTGAAATAAGCTCTGGCTCTTTCTCTTCAACGGAAGGTTTTCCAGCAAAATTGATTAGTAAGGCGCGATTTTTCTTAGCTATGTGCTTAATTTCCTTAATTTCTTTCTCCATACCTCGAAGTGAAGTTTTAAACTCAATGCTAACGTCTTTGATTTGGGAACGTACTTCTTCAAGAGTAGTTTGAATAATTAAACTGAAATTAGTGTCAATGTTTGATTCCATGTTGGATGTGGGTTTCTTAGAATTTTTATTATTTTAAATTTTCTCTACTTCCATGTTGAAACCCAAAATATTCAGTCAGAAAAGGAATCCAAAAGTTCGTGTTGATGAAAATAAGATACTAGTTCAACTCGTAATTTCGTTCTATTCACTTCTGACAGACTCTGTACTGTCTTAATAATACTTCGTTTTTGGAAAAAAATAAAAGAGAAAATAAATCGTTAATTGAACTTATTTCTTGGATTTATTTCTTTTTACTAATTGATTGCATAAAAGTGAGTTCTTAAATCTTGTAAATCGGGAACCCTTCTGCAAAAACCACTATCTACAAGAATCTTTAAACCATAGCGAATAGTACGGTTCGATAAACTGGTAAAAGATGTTATCTCACGAGGTTTTAATGCACCATTAGTACTTAGCAAACTATAAATTTCACGAGCTGATTTAGGAAGATTAGCAAGTTTTCCAGATTGTTCATCGAAATTTATATCGTTTATGAGTGATTTTGATTCAATTACTGCCATCAGGGTCACTACCGAGTAAATCAACAGTGTTGATGAATCATCAACATATATTTGTTGATTATCTGTTGATATGTTGATGATGTTCTTAAGCTTTTCGGTAACTGAATTACAGATTGATTATTACACGAAAGAATTCTGGAAAATTATATTCATCGTACGTAAATCATTTTAATGATCTGTGCTTTTTAGTCGTCTAAAGGTAAAAGAACTCCTTTCTTAAAGTATCAAGTAAAGATTTAGGAATAATGCAGTATGGAGACATCTGTTTCTCGAATACGAATATTTGGCCCCAATATTTCCTCCGCGTTGAGAAAATTAGAGGAATTAACCGTAGGTCTAACAACTGGTAAATATCCAGCATTAGCAACAAAAATTTCTCTTGCACAACCATACATTGGAGAAGAAGCTGATTTCCAATTTGTTTGGAAGGGAGATCCTAACAAATCTGACATAATTTTCTTAATTGAATTACTCGACAAAGTTTTGAAAGAAAGTAAGACCAAATATACAATTACTACCAAAGTACCAGAAATGGATGCACTTATTAATAATTTTGATTCAGCTGAAGTTTCTGGTGTTGCATACACTTTTCTAAGACTTTTCGGGCCCAGTTTAGCTGAAGCTATCAGAATTCTTGATTCTGAAATTACTGGCAAAATCTCTGGAATCCAACCAGATTCTAGAGGTGTATTAATTGGTAAATATGATTATGTTATTGAATGGTTGAATATTCCTTCTTTTAGTGATATTATTGATCTCTTAGATAAGATAGATCTTGCCTTGGAAAACTCTGGCGTAATTTATATGGTAACAACAAAGAGTAAACTTAAACTCCATACAGATCCTCGTGATAAGGACAAACCGAGGCAAATTATGCAATTTGGTACTCCCTCGCCCAGCTTCACTGTCGAAACTGGCAATGATTTAAGGAAATCTCGCTCGGATCATTGAAACAATAATTGTGTTAAGATAAGGTAAAAAAGAAAATTTTCTTATGACTTTATAGATCAGAATTATTTTCCGAATTGGTCTGGTTGAACCATACTAGATATTCTTTGGATGAATTCATTTGTTTCATTCCCTTGATCAACCGTAACAACTCGATAAGTCAAACCTTTAATTCTTTGTAAATGTTGAGCTGCTGCTGTCGCAGTAAACCGAGATCGTACTCCTGCTGTTTGACCTATCCATAGAAATATTCTTTTCATGGCGTTATCTAGTAGAACATAGACAGCATCCTTTTTCAGTGTTTGCGTGGGGTTATTATATGGTTCTAGTTCTCCAGATAGCTCTGCAGATAGTTGGAAAAGTTCTTTTTCCTCATTATCACTTACTAACATAATTTAACCACTTTCTTGGGAAAATCAGGTTGAATATTTTATACCAGATCCAAAGCCAAATAAGTTGAACTAAAGAAACTCTTCGGAAATTCCATAACTATCTTCTTTCTTGGTTTTTTATTTTAAAAAAAGGCTATGCTCCACTATCTTTTCCGTTTTGGCACAATATTAATATGTGAAGATTAGGAAGACTGAAAAACACTAACAATCTGAATAACTTGTTTTCGTAGTTTCACCAAGAAAAGGGTCTCGCTGTTAAATGGATGCTATTGATAAAACTTTATTGTTTCATCTTGCTGAAGCTTGTCGTACATCCTTTTCTGAGCTAGCTACTCAGTTGAAACTACCTATAGAAGATGTGAAAAATCGTATTATACATATGGTAAACACTCATTCTATTCAGAAGTTTACAGTAGTATTAAATCCAAGTCTTTTACATTTGAATGATGCACTAGTTATTTTTCGCTCTCTTACCCCCTTAGACTCAAAGAGATTGACATTACTCGGAATTCATTCCTCGATCGAATTTATTTCGATGGGAACCGCTTATGAAGGATTTGGATATGCTCGATATTCCAGCGAAGGTGATCTATCGGAGATGTTCGAGCACTTGCACCAATTTCACAAAGGATTCGAGGAATTACATGTTTTCGCGGTTGAGTCACTTATTTCCTCAATACCAAATCCTACTCAGGATCTAGTTTCTCTTGAAAAAATAGATTGGTTAATTTTAGCGCATTTACGAGAACAAGGGAGGTTACCACTACAAGAGCTTTCCACACGCATTGATTTACCAATACATGCTATCATCGAACGGCTGGATTACCTACGCCATCACAATCTTATAATTGAAACAATCAATATAAATCCCGTTTTAATTCAAAAAGAAACCTTAACCTTGTTCAAATGTGAGTTTACCATGCTTAATTATCTTATTTTGGAAGAAATTATGCGTGAAGTAAATACACTCCCTTCTTTTTGGCAGATCTATTCATGGCGATCAATAAACAAACCCCTTCTATTTCTAGGGTTTTATTGCTCCTCTTATACAGAGGTGGAAAAAGTTCAAAACCAACTTTCTGATTTACCTGGGATCAAGAGTATCGAAAAAGTTATGGGTGGATCTACTTACTATTTTACGGATATTCGTGATGAATTGATAGAAGAAAAGCGTAGTCACGGATGGTTCTCTCCCGAAAAGTGGATAACAAAAATACCATGAAGTTAGTTTTCAAGAGGGGGGAGATGACCTTTGAAGGAAAAACCTCCAAAGGCCTGGAAGAGTGGATTCCAATGTAATTACGTGAAAGTGCATTAATAAGCACCCAAATAT
>JAEOSP010000048.1 GCA_016840305.1 Candidatus Hodarchaeota archaeon | reverse complement strand
GTTTCGCCCTAAAATTTTTCTCCCTCAAATAAACCCCCCAACATTATGTCGGGGCCCTCTTTTTATTTTTACCCACCCCCGCCTTATTCCCCCGAACATCTTCTGGTTATCGTCTCAATATTTAATGCAAAAAGTGTTTCGAGGATTCTCTTGTCATGAAATTTGTATGTTGTGGTCAAAGATATTATACTGTGGGCTGAATTAGTAGAGTAAAATATACTCCAAAAGTTTTTCTCCCTCAGTACCAAGTAATTCATTTATACAAAGATATACATATATATAGCTCATTATAAAGATCAGAAGGAATAAGACTATGTCAGATTATACCACAATTCGCATTACAAAAAAGCTAAAACAGGAACTAGATCGCTTGAAAGTATCATCTCGAGAAACCTATAACCAAATTATTGAGGATTTAGTGGAAGATACATATGAATTAAGTGAACAGACTAAGAAGGAACTAGAGGAAGCACTTAAAGATATCAAAAATGGACGTGTACATACCCAGGAAGAAATTGAAAAAGAATTTGGGATTTGAATCTCACTGTTTAATATATTGTGGTCAGAAAAGGCGCGTAAGTCCCTAAAAAAGCTGCCATCGATAGTTAGTAAGAAGATCATTTTGGCTGTTCGGGAAATGCAAACTTCGTTAGGTTCATTGGATATCAAAAGGTTGCGTGGGTTTCCTTATCATCGGCTGAGGGTAGGGGATTATCGTGTTATTTTCCAAATAGATAAGGGAAAATTGCTGATTTTAATTCTTGAAGTTGGGCATCGTAAGAAGATTTACAAGAGATTTAAATAAATGGTTATCTAAGTCGGGGCCCAGTTTTTATTTTTACCCACCCCCGCCTTATTCCCCCGAACTTCATTCTCCACTAATTGGTTAAAAATATAGAAATTATTAGGGAACCAAATCCATGAAAACATATGCGAACAAAAGTCTTGTTGGATGGAATGTGGCACTTCCAAATCGATCCAGACGGTATTGGAAAAAACCAACAATGGTTTTTGGAAGACAATTTCCAATATTTAGACCCACCATTTATCGGAGTTGTTCCTGGATGCTGGAACCAATACCACAAGGAACTTATGGAATATAACGGTGTAGGTTGGTATTTTACAAATTTCGAGGTCCCCAGTATACTAGCTAAAAAGAAAATCATCCTATATTTTGAAGGGATTCACGGGGATGGAAAAGATGGAACTGAAGTATATTTAGATGGAAAGAAGATTCTATCCCAAAAGGGAGCATTTTCTCCTTTCGAGTATGAACTCACTGGAATTTCTTCAGAGAAATCTCATTTTCTCGCAATACGAATTGATTCTAAGCAAGGTGGAGGTATTGATCGTAGTGTATCATTACAATTTAGCGATTGGATCTACATCGATGATCATCATTTTCATCAGAAAATCGAGTGGGTAAATCAAAACACTGCAAAGTCAGTAGAATTAACTATCAGATCTTTCTTGCGGAATGACACAAATCAGGAATGGAATGGACGGGTGGAATATACATTTACTCACCAAAAAGCTGAAATCTCTTCGACTCAACGGAATTTCAATATCCAAAATAAGAACTCTCGACTATTAACCACGGTAATTATTATGGATAGCCCAAAATTATGGACTCCAACCAACACCTACTTGTACGAGCTTCATACCCGCGTCATTGACTCCCAAGAGCATTTAGTAGATGAAAATTTTACCTTAATTGGAATTCGCGAGATTTCTTCTGTAGATGAAAAACTCATTTTGAATCAAGAAGAACTATCAATGAATGGCTTACAGATACATTACACTTCGGAACAGTTTGGATCGGCAATTCCTACAGTGTATCTCATGGATAAACTCGAAGAATTAAAGAAAGAAGGAATAAACATCTTGTGTTTTGATCACCTTCCTGATTCGACCTTCTTGGATTTAACTGATCGTTATGGATTTTGTGTAATAGAAAGTGCAGATGAGTTTGATATAATAGATTCACATGCGGAAACACTCATAAAAACAATGATTTTTCGGGATAGGAATCATCCTTCAGTAATTAGTTGGAAGTACACTCGAGAACTTGATTTAAGCCGATCTATTAATATGGAGTTAATTTCATCTTGGGTTATTGGAATTGAAACCAGAACGTTATAGAACACACTTTTCAATCGTTATTAAATTGGATAAAAAGTGGGCTAAAAATCCCATTTATAATATTTTTTCTTTTTTCTACTTGGTGAAGAAAAATGGCAGAAAAGGAAAAACAACAAAAGTCATCTACATCCAAGATGGGATTTGATTTTTCTAAATTTTTAAAGAAAAAGAGAACACTGGAACAATTGAGATATTTGGAAGCAAGTCGTCAAGACCATAAGGAACTAACCTATTTCATCTAAATTCATTCTTATAATAATTGGTTTTCGCTAGTTTTAAGGATTTCAAAATTGAATTAGTAGTATGGATAAATCCAAAAACACAATCTCAATTAAAGCATTGACAGTGAAATACAATGAAGGTAAAGAGGATGAAGTCACTGCTTTAAATAAATTGGATTTAAATGTGAAAACAGGAGAACTCTACGGATTTTTAGGACCTAATGGTGCAGGCAAAACTACTGCGAT
>JAEOSP010000431.1 GCA_016840305.1 Candidatus Hodarchaeota archaeon | reverse complement strand
GAGACAGGTTTTGGAAAATTAGTTTTACATTCCTTGTTTAAAGAAACTGTCGCAAAAATAAATGAGCTCGATATTAAGATCCCACCAAAACCCATTTCAGATCAATTTGATGAAAATTCCTATGTATTCCCATCAATTGATGCTCAGATCTTTCAAGATTATAGGCGAATTAAAAGAGTCAAGCTTGATGCGAATAAGGGAGAAGAGGAGGCGAAAAAAAGCTTACCAATCTGCGCTTATGATGAATCGACAGATAAGTATGTATGTCTAGAAGGCACTACTTATCTCACATCGCATTCCTTGGTGATGAGGGCAAAGGAAGACTATCTCCCATCATGTTACTTAACATTGTATTTCTACACACGCTCAAAGGCAATAACTTCAGAGTCGAAAATAATCAAATTCTCTGAGAATCCTGAAGAGGATTCAAAGAGAGATTATGCAAAAGATAGAAACCAACTAATTGTATCAAATGTACCGAATAATTCTATACTTCTCATCGATGGCCCGCTAATTGGACAGCAACTAAGTCATCTAACAACCAGAATGAATGAGCTTCTATTAGGTAAGAACATCATTCCGCTATACTTCATTAAAAATAGCGCTAGTAATATTGTAACCCAACGAATTAAGCATCTTCGAGGGAAGTTTAATTCTGACTTACATTGGGCCTATAAAACTTTGAAAACAGGTGAGAGAACGAATTTTTTCCCTTATCGTGATAAACATAATCCGCGTAACGCGAAAATCTTCTGCTACTTAAAAGCGTTCAACATAAGTCCACAAAGAATTGAGTTTCATGTCAACACGCTTGAGAAATATGGAGAGGAAATGATGAATAATCTAATGGATTTATGCTACTACCTTTTGCTAGTTCAAGGTAATATGAAAAATCCTCAAATTAGGCCCATTGCTATTGCAGAGAAATATGCGAGAGCAACTTTGCATTTAATTGATTTAACTAAACTGATGAGAGAATCAGGATTAATATCGACTATTAACCAAGAACGGTTTGGATGGGGATAGTTTTGACTTGGATCGTATTAAATGAGAGTAAAAGAAAAATCATTCTTATCTCAAAAAGTAATGATGATAGCGAAGAACCCGGAATACTTCATATTGGATCTTATCTTACAGTAGAGGATCCGGAATATAACAGAAAACACATACTTCGAGTCGAGGACACCGTACAATATTCGCCCTACTCACCTTCTCCACTCATAGCCGATATAGATCTCACACCACTCATTCAAGATCAAAAATGTCAAAATGTGATTTCCACAAATCGAATAATGGAACACCCACCACGAGAAGACGGAAAATCTAGTTTCATTCGCCCTCAATTATTAGCTCGAATTTCCACTCAACAAGAAATCGACATCGCTCTTGGTTGCATAGAGGGCATCCCAATTTTCCCAGCTACGGTATTTGCAAGAACTTCTCAGCATCTACTCGACAATGAAGGCAAATACGTGCAGGCAAAAATACCGGAAGATGTATTCTTTCATCAAATCCTTGTAACAGGTAGTACTGGATCGGGTAAAACGGTTGCTATGAAGTATCTAGCTCAATATTTCATAGAAAAACTAGACCTAGAAGGACAGGGTCCTGGTGCTGTGATTGCAGTTAACGTGAAAGAAGAAGATATGCTCACATTAGATCAGGCTAGTAGTACCAACAGCTCAGAAGTCATTAGGGAATGGAGTGATCTTGGTGTAAACCCTCATGGCGTAGAAACATTCCGTGTATATTATCCAGGTGCTCAAAAGACACGTTACTCAGATTCAGTAACCGAAATAATCTGTGAGCAAATTACGTTGAAAGCAGAGCACATTGAACCAGAAACTTTAGCTGGGCTAATTCAACACATTTCAGAACTAGGTGCAGCCCAACTACCAGCAATTTTTCGATATTGGCAAGAAAAAATAATGAAATCTGGTGACACATTGGCTAAATTTGTAGAATATTTTTCTGATCCAAATAAGAAACGCCAGTTCAATACCATGAATATTCGTGGTGACGAATTGGAAGTAACACTACATCCAAGCACCTTCAATAATGTATTAAACTCGCTTGTTTATGCAACTGATTACTTCGATGTTGCGGACGCGAAAGAGCTCAGTGAAAAGGATATTATTCAGCATGGGAAAATGTCAGTCATAGATGTCACCGCTGAACATGGTTTTGGGTTTGGTTCAGTATTATTGCGCGACTTATTGAACAAAATCTACAGAGCGAAGAGCCAGAAGAAGAAAGACGCCGATATCCCCGTTCTGATAATAATTGATGAAGTTCACGAATTCTATGGAAGCCAAAGCAGCCGAGAAGCATTACAGACTCTGGATGCGATTTGTCGGAAGGGTAGAAGCCTAATGATGGGTGTAATCTTTGCCTCCCAGAACCCTTCTGATATGCCAAAGGGCATTGAAAACGTTGTCAATACCCGGATTCAATTTCGGTCAGAGAATATTCGTGAGTGTAGTCCGGAAGCCCTTAGAAAAGGTTACGCGGTTGCCAGAATACATGATCTTGGTCAATTGAAATTTGTGAAATTCCCCTTATCTTTGGCAGGTGTTCATGATGCAAGAAAGTCAAACGGATAGAGAGATGAAATTGCTCTTGCGGGAGCTCTTGAGCAAAGAGGAATTCAAGTTACTAAAGGAGATTGTTGCTTCAAAAGGCAAACTAAACACCCAGGGAGCGAAATGATGTTCAAAATTAAATATGAATTCCAGAAGGGTGGACCATTATATTCCTGCGCTTATCCAGAAGAAATTGATCAAGAACATAATATCTTTCTAATTAGAGGGGACAATGACCAAGGTAAAAGTACTATAATGCAAATGATTGCCCTCGGCCTTTATGGACTAGAATCTGACAGCATTAATGAAATTCTAAAAGAGAAAATTCGTCGATTAATAGATGATGAAACCGAAAAATGCGTATTTAACTTCACTATTATAAGCCGTGATAAGAAAACGAAAATCGAATCAGCGTTAAGAGACACAAAAGTAACTTTATCAATAAACGGAGAAAAGAAAGGAGCTGACTACTTCAGGAGTGAATATGTAATCCTTTTCGATGTACCTGGTGATCCTACAAAAAAATTGCTCTCTGCACTAACCTCAATAAGAGAAAACCTAGGTCGCTATATTGAGTTTGTGAGAAAATATTGGGAAGCAGTTAATGAAGCTTATAATAAAATTACAACATACGAGAAAAAAGAAGAGAAAAAGGAAATCATTGAGGAAAATTTAGTTTCAAAAAATGAAAAAAAGGCAAGATTAGAAGACAGATTATCAAATGTGAATGACACCTTTGCCGAGTTAGAAAGAGCATACATAGTCAGCTCATATGACAGAATAATCAGCGAATTAGATGAATTGAAGACAGAAGAAACCGAACTAAAAAATCGAAGAACTGAGCTAAAGAGAAAAGGGGCGGGTGGAGGTACTAAAGGGTTTCGAGACAAATTCTCTTCTTGTGATACCGCGCTACAAAATCTTCGAATAAAGGTAAATCTAACCGAAGACTTGCGTAAGATACTAGATAAGCAACAAAATACTTCACTTACAAAAATTAATGAACAAATAAAGAACACAAAAATCCTAAGCGATCTCACAAATGAAACCTTACAAGATTGGACAACATTCTTTATTGGAACATCTACTCTTCTTGAATCCAAGGCAAAAAAAATAGAACGAAGTCCTGAAGAAGAAATGGTCGAGTTACTCAATGAATTAATTGAAGTCTTAAAACAATATGTTGGTATTAAAGCAACAATTCCAGGTACTTCAGGAATGAATGTTAACCAATTTCTAAAGGAGATAGAGGAGCGCAAAAAAGATTACGAACAGAAAGCCGCTCCTTCAATAACTTTCAGGAATGCCATTAATTGCCTTAACGGGATAATTAACACTCTAGAAAACCTTGTATCGGCTTACTCTGACCTACCTAAGGAAAAAGTAAGTGAAGATGAGTACTCACAAATTATAGATCGATTGAAGACTATTGAACATGAAATCGAAGAAAAGCAAAAGAAAAAGGTCATTTTTGGAGAACGATTTGAAAAAATACCAACAGCTGAGAGAACCCGGTTAAGAAAAATCGAAGCACCCAGTGAAGATGCAATTAAAAAGCAAACGAAGGAAAGGGAT
>JAEOSP010000430.1 GCA_016840305.1 Candidatus Hodarchaeota archaeon | reverse complement strand
TACCATTATACTTATACCAGCGAATTTCCGTACCATCTTCAGGATGACTATCAGCATCGTAATAATCGTACGACAGTGTGAGAGAAGTATTACTCCACAGCGTGGCTGGGGTTAACGTCAAATTTTCCGCAACAGGAGGGTTATTACTGAAAGTTGAGCCTGAATGGGTGGAAGAAGTATATTCATTTCCTTCGGTATCATTTACAATAATCAAAAAATCCATGGGCCCATTCGGCAGGCTTAAAGTATCATTCATATAAGCGAGGATAGTTCCACTAAAGGTGGTATAATACACCATTGTTGCCACCATACTATAAGTGGTCACATTTACTCGCACAGTATCTATCTCTCCCCACGTATCTGTTACATTCGCTTGAAATGTGTTATTTACCTGAACATATTCCCAATCTTGAACTGTTGGAGTAAGATTATCAATATTAAATGTATGAGATGTGATACCAGTAGGGAATGCTAAGTTATTACCCCATGAATCTGTTGCATTGAATACACGATATTCATAGTAATCATCAAAGTTTGGGGTAATTTGGTATATCCAATGAGATCCATTATTGATCATGGAATAGCCAGAACCATTAATTTCAGCCTCTACACTAGTAGTACTTGACTCCAAATCATGGATTTTTGCCCAAAATACTCCGTTCCCATCTCCGGAATCATAGATACCAAATTCGTCAATAATTGGAGGATTTATATCAATTATTGCTGGTTTAATTTCTATTCCTGCAATCGCCCAATCTACGACTGCATTTGTCCCATTAACCATAACATAACCTGGAATCGCTTTAGCTTTTTGGAAAGATGTGATTCGTGCTTGATCCCCACTTGTCGATCCGGTTATTACATCTATCTGTGTATATCCCTGAGCAGGGGTAAATGGTTGTATACGAGTCGCAGCTACTCCAAAAATCATTGAACCATAATTTGATGTTGTGAAGCTTACATTAGCATTTTCACAATCTACTCCGTCAGCTCCCGAACCATCAATACCATTAGTATTGGCTGTTTCAGTGGTTCCGAAAGGATCAGTGTAATGAACACCTGAAATCCGAGACAAAGAGATTGCTAATCCTGCAGCTTGTGAAGCCAATATTGCAGTAACTCCTCCAACGATTGGACTCCCCTGTGCATACCAAACCGAAAGCCCAGTTTGACTACGACCTGCAGGTTGATCTTCTAACTCACTCCACGTTAATCCAAGTCCAGTTACAGAAGATACATCTAGGTAAGGTTTCATAGATATTGATAAAAGATAGAGATCGTTTTCTTTTGCAGCGACAGTAGGAGTAGTGAGTTGAGTAACATCAGCTCCTCCAATAGATACTGTTTCTTCAACAATGATATTTGAAGAAATACTTAGACGTGGGCCTATGTTGTAAAAGCTATCGGGATTATATTGATTAAGATATTCAGCGGCAATCCATTCAGCGGATCTATCAATATCCGAAATACGAACCTCATCGATGATCCCATCAACCATCCTTGCTTCGTTATCAGTACCACCAATACAACTTATACTTAAAGAATTCGCTCCAGTCGTTACGACTTGTTGAAGCCAATAACCGTTAATATACAAATCTCCAGTATCCCCATTTCTTACGAAGACAATATGCGTCCATGTATTTGCTGAAATTGAACTTTGATCGAACTCAAAATACTCCCCATCAGTATTTGTTTCAATTTTGACCACATCGTCCCATAGGGAAATCCTGGTTTGCCAAGCATCATTTGCGAGATAGTTATGTTCATCCGTTATATTATGGGGATAAATCCACATTGAATATGTTCCCGTACCCAGTGTTATTACACTTGACCATTGAATATAATCATCAGTTCCATCGAAATTTAACGCTCCATCTACTTGCCCCGTTACTTGATCATTGGAAGTCATAGATCCATAAGTTGTAGCATCACGATCGTTTGAAGTTGAATCATAAATCGTTCCAGTGGGGTTTTCCAATAAATGCCATACACCCATGAAATCAGTATCCCATACATTCCCAGGAATTTCTTGATTTTCAATAGTTGGATTCCCATAATACATTGAGATAACATTTTGATCTACTAGGGAGAGCTCTGGAATCCTGACCCAAACACATAATTCTCCATGGGTTGTATTCTGAGTGAACGATTCTACTTCATGTGGTAATTTAATTCCATTTTCATTAATAAACAATAAATCTGCAGCATCTGATTGAATATTTCCTTCCCTAAAGCTTCGATCTGTCACTTTTATAAGAACAGGAAATTCAGAGAGACTTTCTTGAACATTGTAATCAACTTCAGCCCAAACTTCAGAACACCGTGAATTTCCGCCAGTTTCTCCCTTTACTTCCACACCAATTTCCATATCATTAATTTCAGCTACAGTCCATGGTTGGCTTGTAAACGGATTATTTGTCCATGTTCTAGAATAGACCAACCATTCACTATTATTATGATAGGCTGCAGTATTTGCGTACAAATTTCCGTGCGTCATCATTTCAACTTCTGCTGCCACATCAACAGTAGAAGAGCTGATTACACGGACTTTTACGGTTACAGAGTTAATCGAACCAATTATACCTGATATATCCTCCGTCTGATATGTATCCCGTCTGACGTTTGTATCATCTTGTTCCACATAAGTTGTGTCGTTAGTATCGGAAACTAGTTGCCAATGTGTCCCCGATATTGGGTATTCGGTGGAGATCAAATTGTTCGTTCCGATTCCATTCGGTCGAAGAATCAGGGGATTTTTATCTAATGATTGATCAATCACGATGTCTCTTCTTGAATTAAAGGACTTATCAGCCCACCAATTGGAATAGATTTCTTCATTATCAATACTATAGAAACTACTAGGATTATTCAGATTATTGTAGGTAGTATTAATCCAGGACGCTGATCTAGCAGTACTGGAAATACGTACTTCATCAATTGACCCATCAAAATAGTTTCCATTCCCATCAGTGCCTATATGCCAGTTTTCAGAATCAGTTTCGTACCAACCTGAACTCGGTCCTGCGTTAAGTGACCCATCAAGATATAATCGACGATTAGTTCCATCAAATGTCGCTGCTGCATAATACCATTGGCCTGTTGAAAGGGTACTTCCGGGTACATTACCTCCTTTTGAGGGAGTACCTTGCCAATCCCACCCGAAATTAATCTTATTTTGATCATCTACCCATAATCCATACCAATTCTCACTAGCTTCTCGTCCTTTTTGAACTATACCAACGTAAGACGAAGGTAAAGTTTGGAGGTATATCCAAGCTTCAACAGTGAACGCAGAATCACCTATCAATTGGGGACTATTTTCGATTTCAATCCAAGATTCTGTACTAATACCAAGGAATTCATTTCCCCCATCGAACGTTCCATTAGTGTTTTGATTTATTGTTCCATGGATTATTCCGTTCTTAAGATCAGCAGCAGAATCATAGTGTATACCAGACAGTTCGTTTAAATGCCAGATTCCTGTATAACTTTTATTCCATACATCTTCAGAATTTTCTTGGCTGGGAAGGGCTGGATTGCCATAATACATAGTGATAACTGTATCACTACTACTTGACAAAGTAGGGATATTTACCCACGTAACTAAATGAGCATGAGTTGAATTAAATTCCTGATCAAAATATACAATTTCATGATTCAATTTTGTATTAGAAGAATCAACAAATATGATATCATCACCATCAGCTTGTACCTTTTCAAGAGAATGTAAATTGTTATCGAACATCTCAATTAAAACAGGAAAATTAGTCAGGTCGGCGGATACTTTCGTTGAGTCAATTGTTATGTTTCTACGAAAACGAAAAACTTTAAATGC
>JAEOSP010000429.1 GCA_016840305.1 Candidatus Hodarchaeota archaeon | reverse complement strand
GGATTTCTTGACAAGAATGAAGAAGTCAAATACTTCAATTCAGTTCTTCTAGGATGGTAGTCTATAATTTCTACACAATATTCCCCAAAATACTCTTTTAGCGTTGCCGCTAAAGCATAACTCTGTAAAATTGCCCCTTCATTAATAACATAATGATAAGTGAGAATTCCGATATTCTTTGACATATAAATCTATCCGGGAACAACGAGCTTGGGCTATCTAGCACATCATTTGATATTATTTTTTATCTAGTTTTAAATGCTCCTGAAAATAGATATCTAATGTGTGTAATTGTGTAGTTGGTTATTTGTTCGGGAGTCGATATAATCTTGATTGCCCATCGTTATATATGATTGAAACAGGTATGTTATCTAAACTAACTATACTTGGCACTCTAGGTCCCCAAGCATCTCCATATATAGGCCTTGGATCGTTAACTAACATCAAATATCCTATGTTTCGTGAATCCATTTTAATTAAGAAATCTTGTATTTCTCCTTTAACCGAGCCTTCGTAGAGAGTGGTAACATCTTCTCCTAAGGGTTCAAGAATTACAGCATTAGTTTTGTTATGAAGGGAAATTATGAAAAGCATATTAGCTAGACAGTAATCGTCACCAGCAAGATAAACAGGGTTTTCAGGTATCGAATAGGAGGATAGAAACTCTGTTAGTGGTAGTACTTTATCGTATGTATATGGTTTAGAACTAAACCATCCATAATTCCAAGCAATGTTTAACGTTCCCAAACAACTCAACGACATAATCAGAATCGTAATCGTCGCAATGAATACCTTTTTTTTAGGTTTAAGCTTATTGTTATCAATGAATCTATTTGAAATGAAAAGGGTTACAACAACTCCATATAACATTAATAAACGACCTGGACCCTTGGGACCTCCAAAGAAATACATGAACTCACTTAAACCTGAAAGAAAAATTATCAGGGAGAACAACCAGACACTATTCTTATTAAACTCACGCATATTCTTTGGTCTATACATTATTAGACAAACTAATACAACAAGGACTGAGAAATATTGTAGCGAAAAGAAAATTCGTTGACCTACAAGCGAAAATAAATCAAGTTTTACGTAATCTATATTAAAAGATGTTGCGTGTTCACCGGGGATAATTCCAAAACTACCCAACATATATTTAATGTATTGAATAAAATTGGTAAAAAATGATGTAGCGTTTATACTTCTTGGAAGTTGAGGGGGAATGTTTTGAATAAAAAGTAAAATTGACATTATCACGATTCCAAATTCTATATATACCTTCCTCGATATGCGCACGCTCGATATAAGTACAGAAATGATAATCATCGGCATAAGAAGAGTAATAATGCTTAATGTAGTCGTATAATATGTGTAACCGATTACCAAAGCGATTAATAATAGGAGTATGCCCCAAGAAAATCGTTTGTTGCGATCACTATTTAAGAATTTCAAATAATAGAACAGAAAATACGTGAATAGATTTACTCCTAGAACTGCCCTACCTATATATGAGGCGTGGATATTACTAAAAGTAATCAAAGCATAGTAAAGAGCTGAAAACAGTGTAATGTAACTCTTATTGTTACTAGAACTACTTAGTACATACTTAGCTAAAGCAAAATAAATGATATTCGATACTCCGACTAAAGGAATAAACATTGTGTAACTTAAAGGGAAATTGCTTACAAGCATAAAAATGGCGAGAAGTAATGATGGTGCAGGATATGCTTTTTCATATTCACCTGCATCTTTCCAATATCTTTGAGACGCAAGAATATTTACTTCAGTTACTGATATCCCTGAGCTTAACATGTTGTTTGCGAAAAGAGCTGTTGGTACAGAATACGAACCTACGTATTTAAAAATTAATGGGAAAGTTAATGATGTAATAAATGTGATAGTCAATATAAAATAGGCAAGTAATTCAATTTTGGAAATCCTTTTCTTATTAAAAGTCAAATCTTTCATGTCCGATACTTGTATATTATTCCTCATAATGCGTGTGCATCATGTATTCGCATAAAACATTATTTCGTCTGTTTTTCACCGTGGTAATTTCTTGATTACCATACGAGAATATCCCAGGGCAATAGTTGCCATTGATAACATAAAATAAGGAGTTTTAAATCGATTATAAACTTCGTTTTCATATCTTTTAGCTAGCTAGCAGCGGTGCATATCTCGTCTAAAGACACACCCTCTCCTCTTCTTCTTATGCACCAACACCTCAGTCTCTCAATGTCCCCCACTTTCTTCTTGTAGACACACTCTCAAGTTCCTAATTTAAAGTGTGTCATACATCGTGTGATAATAGAATTAACCTATATGGTTAGACATGTTCATTAATTAATGACTTATAGTTGATTTTAGGATATAATATAGAATAAGTAGGCTTAGACTATTTTTTCGAGGGATGTATTGAAATGGCTGTATTGGTTATTGGTGGAGCGGGGGATACTTGGGAACCATGGTAGCGAAGAGATTACTGAAATTGGGGAGGACGTTGCTTCTATTGACAACTTATATCTTAGCGACTACAAATACCTGCCTCAGACAAGTATGATTTCCTATATTGAAGCTACTGAAATAAGACATATCTTAAATTGAGCAGATAGCTAATTATTTTAAATTTCACTATAATGTTTTCAATTTTTTTAGTGAAAGGTATATGTCAAACAACCACCACAGACTCTTCCTAGAAGCTAATGCGTTACCTATGTAAAATTCTATTGCTGATAAGTAGCTGGTGAGATTTGCTGGTGGAATCCTTCGTAAATCAAAAGCAGGGATTTTTCTACCGACAACTTTAGACAAGCTTATTCGCGCCTTAAGAGTATGATTTTTAAATTCTATTAGGCCATGCTGAGATTTTATTATTTCTCGATTCTCTATGGGAGTCATTTGGATACATCCTTTTTGAAACGAACTTTTCAACAGACGTTCTCCGATTTCTGTTCTTGTTATTATTAACGAGACACCTTCTTTGTCTTTCTTTATAAGATGAGGTAGCCATGCATCTCCACATGATATGTCCGAGAATTCATTAAAGCCATCATGACAGACTGTGCATCTATAAGGTTGGAAGTATCCAAATTTACCTTGCCAATATTCAGGATATGGGATGGAAATCTCCTTTTGTTGACCTAAGGATTCGCTTTGAATCAACAAGCGTCCTGGCCATCCGCTACCACGGTATTCAAGTCTATTTATATGCTTTTTTTCCACGCCATATATGCTAAAGAGGTATTGGGTTCCAATATAACTGGGTAAACCTCCACATAAAATCCCTATATATAGAAAAATAGAGTTTCTAAGTTTTTTGCTAAATTCTGTAAGCTTTCTTACCCCATAAATGTGGCAGGGAAGGCCAACTAGTGCGTATCGTTTATCCTTTTCTACAGCTTCTAAACATTCTGCTAAGGATGTAGGACAGTATTTGGAACCCGTAGCGTAAACTATTCCTCCAATAGTGGTAGCAATATAGGATATTGCTTTGGGTGGGTTGCCCGCTTCCATCCTAGTGACT
>JAEOSP010000047.1 GCA_016840305.1 Candidatus Hodarchaeota archaeon | reverse complement strand
GCTTTCATTGAAGACAAAAAGCTATATAGGGAATAATCCCTATCTGTATGAAGTTGATAAATTGACAGCTTTCGAGATCAAAGATTTTATTGATTTAAATATGGCTAATGACCTGTTGGCTCTTTATATGAGAAATAAAGAGTTGTAGCCTTAGAAAAAGCAATTTGATTGGAAAAATAAAGAATATAATGAACATTGCTGCTCTATTAACAGCAAAAGGCAAAAGTACGCTGGCAAATAAAAATATTCTTCTGGTAAAGGACAGACCTTTGCTCTACTATCCTGCAAAAGCTGCTCTTAGATCAAAGAGTATTGATTCGTTTTATGTGAGCAGTGATAGTGAAACCATTCTCAATATAGCCCATGATCTGGGCTATAAGAAAATACAACGTCCTGATGAATTAGCTCAGGCTGATTCTAAACATGTTGATGCTATCACTCATGCCCTCGAACATATGTTAAATGCTGATAAATATGAACCTGACATATTAGTTGTGTTGCTTGGAAATACTGTTACGACAAAAACAGAATGGATTGATCAAGGGATTAAATATTGTATGGATGATCCATCCATTTCAGCCGTTGTTCCAGTTTTTAATGATCAGGATCATCATCCCTATAGAGCAAAGCGATTAAATTCTACGGGGTTTTTAGATACTTTTATTGATTTTGGTGATAAAGAAATATCAACAAATAGACAGGAATTAGAGCGCTGTTTTTTTCTTTGTCACAATTTTTGGATACTGAATATTAAAAAATCCATTTTTTTAAAAGAGGGTCAACAACCTTGGTCATTCATGGGACAAAGAATAAAGCCAATCATTGTGGATGAATGCTTTGATGTGCATGGTGAAAATGATTTGCGTTTATGTGAGAAATGGATAGAGAGTCAGAGATAATTATTATAAACACATCATACGAATTGATTAGATTAATTGCCAATGCTTTACTTATTTAAAAAGGTTATAAATCCTTTACGTTCTATCTTGGGCAAGGCAATATTAGACGACAGGAATTATATCAACAGCATTATATACAAGGCTGCAAATATTATTGCGAAAGAGAAAATCGAAGGTGATTATTTAGAATTTGGTGTTTTCACAGGAAATTCATTTATACAATCATATAATTTTATAAAGAAAGTTTTTGAAGAACAAAAAAAGTACAAAGGAATACGCACAGAAAAAGACTTGAAAGATATTGAAGGGATTTGGAGAAAAATGAGGTTTTTTGCCTTTGATTCTTTTCAAGGTTTACCTGAACTTCGGGGAATTGATAAGCAGACAAAACTATTTGACAAAGGGAAATATGCATGTACAGAAGGTAATTTTAAAAAGAATCTGGTTAAAGCAGGAGTTCCTTTAGATAAGGTTGTTACGATCCCTGGATGGTTTGAACAGACATGCACTAAAGAAACAATAGAAAAGTATTCAATGAAGAAGGCCGCAATTATTCATCTTGATTGTGATTTATATGAATCAACTAAAACGGTCTTAGATTTTGTGAAGCCATTATTGATAGATGGAACGATCATTATATTTGATGATTGGTATCTTTTCAGAGGGAATCCTAATTTAGGCGAACAGAGAGCATTTCATGAGTGGAAGAAAACAGTGGAAGATTGGACTTTTACAGAATATCAAAAAGAGGGTCCTTTTAGGAATAGTTTCATAGCAAATACTATATCGTAATTATATGAATATTCTGATTCTGCCAACATATGTTGTCCCTAAACAGGAATCTTTTACTGATTCTGATATCATTATTTGGCCTGTTCAAATAGCGCCCGACAGTGATCTGCTTCTAGGTAATATAAATAACATTCTAACCGCAACTAATACACTTGGAAATCTAAGCCAGGTTCAACATAGGGCTTATGTAATGGCAAATGATCTGTGGAGGAATTCTCCAGAATTCAGGGGTGTGCCTTTACTCTGGACTATAGAAGATCATTTAGCTGATCTATTTCAAGGTGTGGTTTCTCAGCAAATGTTCTTTAGGAAGATCGAACCATTTTTGACAGGAAATGATAGGGTTTATTCAGGACTTGGTTTAGATTCAAAAATGAGAATACTCATTGATAATCTATTACAATCGGGATGCTCTCATAGGAAGGTGCCTCTGGGTCAAGATGTTAAGCCTCAAAATAGTAAATGGAAGCGCCGGGTTACACGTATTAGGTCTGACTATAAAGAAGGGTTTGGCAAATCTATTATTACAATTCTCGAACGCTTTGATCGGTCTTTTAAGATAAGG
>JAEOSP010000428.1 GCA_016840305.1 Candidatus Hodarchaeota archaeon | reverse complement strand
ATCAACCGCCTCTCTCGTGGCCCCCCTGGACCACAACTGGACCAATATCTTTCTTTATCTGACCAGAAAATACATGCTCTCTCTTGGCAAAAAAGAGCATGACCTGCCGGATTTCCTGCAAGAGCAGATTGTCCTTGACCCGTACATGGAAGAGGAAGCGTTGCACAATCTGAGGTCCTGGCTCTATAAAAAATCGTTCGAGCATGCACAATCAGGGCTTAGCCCCCCCTGATTATATTTAACCGGGAAACAAGCTCCCGCATCTGGCAGGGAAACCCATACCCCATCATAGATGCGGAATCTTTGGCAATTTCACGGCTAAAACTTTAAAACGGGATCTGTTCGTCACAGATACCCAATTTTAAACTTTTCCCCCTCCGGGGTCGCCTATTGCCTGAATTGACGAACTTATAATCTCGCCTTCTCTTTTATTAACCTTTTCTGTGAGATTTTTCTCCAGTTAATTTTTAATCATCATCTCATTCGCCGGCCATAGATTGATCTCTCATTCTTGAACTTCTGAAAAATCTCTATATGAAAGCTGGATAAAGAGGAAGTTTCAAATTTCTAATCCTATTGTTTTGAGGATGCAGAAATGATGTAGGGGTGGATGTGCTTATTTTTGTTATATACTCCCCCCCTCAGGGAATTGAATTTTTTGAATTCCCTGCGGGGAGGAGGTATCTAAAATGTCAGACGAAATGAATTACGTAATTGGAAATTGTGAAAAATGTGGAAAAACAGGATCTCTTGAATTGGTGGGAGACTTTGCTTTACGATGTAGTTGTGGAGCTTGTAATCTTGTAGGTGATTCACAATGAAAAAAGTTACACCAAAAGATATGACTATTTTACGCCATTTAAGGCTGAATAGTAGGATGAATCTCACTACAATGAGCAAGAAAACAGGCATACCTGTTTCTACAATCCATGACAGATTGAAGACCAAACTGGACGGTGTTTTGTATAAGAATACATGCATAATTGATTATGAGACAATTGGTTATCCGATTAGAGCCCAAGTCCTGCTAAGAGCTCCGATTGATAATAGAGATGAATTAAAGAGTTATTTGTATGCACATACGTCAGTTAATTCGCTATTTAGAATTAATAGTGGATGGGATCTCATGTTTGACATGATTTTTAAGTCGCTCGGGGAATCTGAACGCTTTTTGGAGCAGCTTGAATTAAAATTCAAAATCTCGAAAATGAATGTACATTATATTATCGAGAGATATAAGGAGGAATCTTTTGGGGTTACTGTCGACGGGGTGATGATATAATGCCTTCACTTTCTTCTTTATCTGATGGACAGATCTTAGAATTGTATGCAAAATACCCTTCGAGCAGAAAGGGCATTGATGAATACTTGAAAGGTTTTGGTAGTGTTATTATAGAAGTTCCTGGGGGATTTCTTTTTAGGAGGTGGGGGTAAAATCTGCATACAAGATTACAATGAGGGAACATTGAGGAATGGGTTGTTTCTGCTTCATTCCGCATATGCTCTCCAAAATATCTATTGGAGGCTTTGCAACGAGATTAATTTCAGGAACGATGTGGGTATTACAGCTTCCTTGAACATGACTGGATGTGAATTAGGCGCCGAAAGGTGCCTTTTTTTTTGTTCAAATCTCTTATTCTGGAATATTATTGTGCACACTATTGAATCATTGTAAAATAAATAATGTCATTTCAAATTCCAACGATTCTGCCATTTGAGTGCATGATTATGGTCAAAACGCACCTCTCCTATGGTTATTTCATAAAGACAATTCAAAAATACAGATTTAGCCGATTAAGTTGCTGAACAAGCCAGGTGGATTGGTGACTGTGGGATTTCTTCAGGCGCTTTTGTTTTTGAGAAAGGAGGTTTGAATATCGGCAAGTGTAATTCAAAAAAAACGGGCTGCCCAAGGAGGAATTTAGCGCGTGGGAATTCCCTTACGGACAGCCCAGGTCACGAAATAACTCATCCCTATAAAGGAGGCTATCATGACCAACATACCGATATCACAAGAGGCAGAAACAAATCAAGAGACTTACACCGAAAACCTTATTGACGACATTACGCCCTATCCTAACTTACATGAGAATGGCTGGAAATAGATGCTTAGCGAACGGTGACGTCTTCAAAATTCGCATTAACAACCGTTTTTGCAAATATTAAAAAGCAAAGTAATGTCACTGAAATTTAAAGATTTCCAACTTTCGGCAGACAAAAGATTATTGGTCAATAAACCCCTAAATCTATACCTCAAGAACCAGCTCCTACTTATCCCTTTGAAATTGAGTCTAAGATCTATAATATCGTCTGTATAAGAAGGACGTTTTCCAGGACGAAAACATAAACTAATAATCGCAATTTCTATATCTCTTTCGGTAATAGTAGGAGACATTAGGTAACGTTTTCTACTCGTTACAATTATTTCAATCATAGCAATAATATCATCCAGTGATTCTT
>JAEOSP010000427.1 GCA_016840305.1 Candidatus Hodarchaeota archaeon | reverse complement strand
GTGCTAGATGCATTAGAGCCTGTCAAGATGTCTTGGGTCATAGTGCTATCGCTCTAACAAAAAGGGGTCATGATACAAAGGTTGGTACAATCTCAGAGGTATCACATCTTGAAAGTGGATGTGTGTTTTGCGGGCATTGCATTGATGTCTGTCCTACTGGTGCTTTGATTGCACGTGGATCTTCGTGGTTTGGAACCCCTGATAAATCTATTGAAACAACATGTAATCTCTGCTCACACGGTTGTCAAATGGTTGTTGATGTCAAATGGGATAAAGTGGTTAATGTTCATCCTCCACTCGATATGTCTGCACGCAGGGAATATTGTGTTAAAGGTCGATTTTGTATACCTGCTCTTTTTAATGGCAACAACCGTCTTCAACATCCAATGATCAAACGTAAAGTGATTAAAGAAGAACATTACCCAGTAACTTGGGAGGAAGCTATTGGTCATTCAGCAGAGAAGCTAGCAAGTTATCAACCTGAAGAAGTGGGGATAATAATCTCTCCATTTTTGACAGATGAAGGGATTTATCTATTTTCAAAACTAGCTAAGAAAATTAGTAAAAATGATATTGTGTATGATGATGAGGGAATTCGTGATTTAGCTTCAAAAGGGATTAAAGCGTTAATTTCTACATTTCATTCTGAAGCCCTTTCTGAATTTAAGGGAATTGAGTTATTAATCAAACTGGATATTTACGAATCAGATTCTCTCAACGATGCAAATGTTATCCTCCCAACAACAGCTTTTACGGAAGAAGAGGGAACAAAAACTGCTGTTGAATTCATGAAAAACAAAATAATGAAAGCTGTAGACCCTCCTGGTGAAGCTTTACCCAGTTGGATGATTGTAAGTCGTTTGGGACAAGCGATGACACTAGAGGGTTTTTCATATTCAAAGCTTCATGATTTACAGGATGAAATCGAAAATAACGATCCAATCAAGGTTCCTTTAGTTTCTAAACAATGTTTAGAATATATGGGAATACCTATTGCTGAAAAAGTAGAGGATTTTCGCCTATACTTGAGTGCAAAAAAGATTATCAACAAATCAAAAGGAATGGGAATGCTAGATGTCACAATTTAAGATTCTTCACAAAAGCGAATTTACTCTGAATATCTACAAATTCGTAGTTTCTGTCCCCAAAATTGCTCAAAAAGCACAAGCAGGACAATTCATACTTGTGATGGTTGATGAAAAGTCAGAAAAAATACCACTTACGTTAGTAGACTGGGATGGGAATGAAGGCACCATTACTTTCTTTGTACAGGAATTAGGTATGTCTACATCAAAAATGGCTTTTATGGAGGAAGGTGATACCTTTTATAGCATTGTTGGACCTTTAGGGGAACCAGCAGTAGTAGATAATTATGGAACCGTCGTCGTTGGTGGGGGATGTTTCGGAGTTGGAGCAACCTATCCAATAGTAAAAAGATTGAAGCAGCTCGGAAATTATGTTATTACAATTATTGAAGCTAAAAACGAGAATATGCTCTACTTTGAGGAAGAATATAGTCTGATAAGTGATGAAGTGATTTTAGTAACGAGTGATGGATCTAAAGGAGAATCAGGGCATATTTATGATATTATTGAAAACATGGTTAATGAAGGACGCGAAATTAATCATATTAAAGTTATTGGATGCAATGTAATGATGAGTAGGGTTGCAGCATTAACCAAAGAGAAAGGGGCTATTCCAACATATGCCACAGTGACAACCATCATGGTGGATGGAACTGGGATGTGTGGAAGTTGCCGCTTGTCATTTGATGGTAAAACAAAGTTTGCTTGTGTAGATGGACCGGAATTCGATGCCCATAAAATCGATTGGGAAGAACTCATTGGCGTTAGAAATACAGCTTATATCAGCGAGGAAGCCATTAGTTTGCAAAACTTCTCTCCACAGTGCCGTTCATTAGCAAAATATCTAAAATTATCGGATGAGGAGGAGTTAACTTGAAATCTAAAGAACGTATGGACATTCTTCGTACAGAGATGCCTACTCAACCCCCAACAGTTCGTGCGAAAAACTTTCGGGAAGTTCCTTATGGTTACGAAGAAGAAATGGCAATAAAAGAAGCTAATAGATGTTTAAATTGCAAAAAACCTAAATGTGTAGAAGGATGTCCTGTTCGTGTTCCAATTCCTGAGTTTATTTCTCTTGTTCAAGAGGGGAAATTTCTGGAAGCAGCGGAAAAAATCAAAGAAAGAAATGTTCTTCCTGCAATTTGTGGACGTGTATGCCCACAAGAAACGCAATGTGAGGGAAAGTGTGTGCGGGGGAAGAAGAAAAAGCCTGTTGCGATCGGAAATCTTGAACGTTTTGTTGCTGACTACGAAAGATTTAGAGGGGAAATACCTGTACCAAATCGTGTCAAGAAAAATGGAAAAAAGGTTGCCATTGTTGGTAGTGGGCCATCAGGATTGACTACTGCTGGAGATTTAATACAACAGGGTTATGAAGTAACTGTTTTCGAAGCTTTTCATTTAGGTGGTGGAGTTCTCGTTTATGGAATTCCAGAGTTCCGTTTGCCCAAATCTGTAGTGAGCTATGAAATACAGAATCTGGAAAATTCAGGAGTAAAGTTTGAATACAATTCTGTCATTGGACGTGCGCGTAGTGTTTCTGAGTTGTTTTCCAAAGATGGTTTTGATGCTGTTTACATTGGTGTAGGAGCTGGTTTACCAGTTTTTATGAATATCCCTGGAGAAAATCTTCAAGGAGTATATTCTGCTAATGAGTACTTAACTAGATCAAATCTAATGAAAGCATACCTCTATCCAGAGTATAATACACCGTTACTAAAAGGAAAAAACGTGGTTGTTGTAGGGGGAGGAAATGTGGCAATGGATTCTGCGCGAACTGCTCTTCGATTAGACGCAGATAATGTATACATTGTATATCGACGTGCTAGAGATCAAATGCCTGCAAGAGGAGAGGAGATACATCATGCGGAAGAAGAAGGAATTCAATTTAAACTATTATCTAATCCTGTAGAAATATTTGGCGATGAGTATGGAAGAGTAAACAGAGTTAAATGTCAAAGATATGAGTTAGGTGAACCTGATAAATCAGGTCGCGCTCGACCTGTTCCTATTGATGGAAGTTACTTCGATTTGGATACTGATTTGATAATTATTGCTATTGGGAATAAAGCAAACCCTTTGATAACGAATACTACTCCTGATCTAGAAATAAATAAATGGGGGAATGTAGTTACAGATGATATGGGTCGTACAAGCATTCCATTCGTCTACGCTGGTGGAGATATCGTTACGGGTGCTGCTACAGTAATTTCAGCTATGGGTGCTGGTCGGAATGCGGCAATCGCAATACATGAGGATCTGTTTGGAGAAGAAAAAGAGGAGAAAATACCTGAAAAGTTCACTCTCCCTAAAGAAATTTTAGATTTAACGCATGTAGCTATCTATCCGAACACTACTGTCCTTAAATTAAGTCTGATCAATGTTTCTGACAAGGAGCTTATACAGGTTAAGATAAAGGTCTCTCATGTTCAAGATTTCTTTGAAGAAACTCTATTTGAAACAACTGTCCCTCGCTGGCGACCATCAGAAGAATATGAATTCGAATGTCCCCGATATCACAAAGAGGAAAAAGAATACCTTTTGTCAATAAAGGATATGGAAGAAAAAATAATGTCCAAAGTTATAATCGCATCAGAAGTGATGAAGTGAGTTCACAGAGTTTTATGTCAATTTTAATGTACTGAAAGCAGCTATAATATCGCGTGTGGTAATAATCCCTATTAAATCTTGAGTATCAGGATCTTTGACAAGGATTCGTTTGATTCTATTCTTATGCATTGCAATTAAGGCATTTTTAATTATATCATTCGGTGCTATTGTAATCAATTCTTTGGTAGCAATTTCCGAAGCTGGCACATCACAAAGCTCTTTACAGTCATATATGACTTTTTTAACAATATCTCGTTCTGTAATTATTCCAATAGGCTTTTCTTTGTTATATACTATTACACAGCCAATATTATTATGAATCATTATTTTTGATGCCGTTATTGCGTTATCATCGCTATTTATGCTTATAATTTTCTTCGTCATCAAATCTTTAACCTTTGTTGTAATCAAATTGTTATTTCCTCCAATTAAATTCTTTTTATTCTTATGGTTTCTTTTTCATCTTCAATTTTAAGAAGGTACAAAATACCTCCCTCTTTTTTACGTTTAAATTCAATATTTACTTCACTTTCGGAATCCCAAATCGCTATTCTTTCAATTTTTTTATCTTCACCAAAGAATCCCTGGGATTCGTAAATTCTAACCGTTACATCTGTTAAAGGAAAGCCTGATGTATTTTTAATTCCGATTCTTTCCTTATCATCGATTCTTTCAATGCGTAAAATCTTTACAGACTTTTTCCGCTTATTTTTTTCTTCAGATTCTGTGATAGTAATTCTATCCTTGATAGTAGGAATTGCAAAACGGAGCTTATTTTTTGATAGTTTAGAATTAGTCAGAGTAGATTCAAGGAAAGGCTTAAGTCGAGAGATAGGAACTTTTGGAATTAATGAATCACAAACTTCTGAAAGTTGTTTTTCAACCATTAACGCTTGATTACTTATTTCCGAAGGTAGCAATCCACCCATGTTATATTCCACTAATAAATAGAGTTTGTCAGCAATTTTATCATTGATCAAGTCATGAAATTCATGAAGCATTTCTTGAGCAATGAAGGATACCTCAGATGGCGATTTTACTATTAAAATGAACCTCTCTTGTTTCCACTTTGCAGTATCCATACCTTCCCGCTGTTTTACCCTTTGAGTTTTATAAACAAATAAAGTAGCTGAATAAACAACCTCACTGAGCTCAAGATCTATTGTTGAGAACTTATCTGATTTAAGAAACTGTTCTTGATGCCACCATGCAGGATGAATTTGTAGAATTTGTTTTTCACTTTCATTATCCTTGAGTTTACTTGGATGAGCAAATAAAAGTACATGACCTCTTTTCTCATCATAAAAATAAATAAAAAAGCCGAAAGATCGGTCACTGACTTTAAGGAGATATGAATCGGTAGGTGTTGACTTTTCATTTGCCATAGAGAGACCCTTCATCTAAATAAAGAACAATATCACTACTTCTGAGATGCAAGGCATTGTCTTGTGCAAAGGAATAAAATCTTTTCTCAATTCATTTGACGTAGAAATTCGATTAAGAGTCGATCATTATTGACTTCATCGCTATTGTCCGATTTTTACTACTTATCTTAATTAGATAATTTGTAATTACGTTAGACCGTTGGAATTCTAAAATCAAGTCTTCCTTCGTTGGCCACAGATCAACTGATTGCTGCCATAAGATTTCACTGAAGAAATCCGTGCGTTTCGAAACCGTTATACTCACTTCTTTCAATAATTTCCCGTTGTTGAAAAGGATGACAAAAATTTGATCACTGTCCTTAATACTTACTATGCGTATGGTAATTTTTCTTTTAAATAAATCAGTTGGACTTACTCCTTTGTCAGGTAGGATAGCATTTGAATCCATCTCTGCTTTTTTTGAACCTTTTGCTACGTCTATGTGAGAAATTTTTCCTTGAAGTGCCTTCCAAGCAGTTTTCAATGATTTTTCAATTCTTTTAACTTCTGGCAGCAGTTTTTTATATTCACGTTGCCGGCTAGGATTTGATGACAACGATTGTTGCTTGAATAGAAGATTAATGTCATTCCAGTGTAGCTCCTGAAGATCTTTTTTAAATTCATCAAGTAAGTCTTGAGGAATGAAAGGACCATCTTTCCAAAGTTTCAGAATTACGCCGAAGAGTGGATCCTTAACGGTAGCAACTATATCTTGGGATGTTGATTTATGTAATTGAAAACCAGAATAAATAAATTCAGAAAATTTCAAGTCTATTCGAATTGGAATATATTCAAACCTCCAGATGAAATGAGTTTTTAAGGTGTTTACCTCTTCCTGATTGGCTTTTAATTTTGAAGGATATGAATAAAGAACTTGAAGACCTTGAGAGATGTCAAAGGAGCAGATATAAAAACCGATTAAGCTGGAATGTGACTGGGCTTGAGGTTCTTTCTCAACCATTGATGAATTGAAGCTAAAAGGATCAATATTCATTGTATTTGCTGCCATTAAATGTTTTTAAATCAATAATTGATCTAACCTGAACACTGTGCGTTAGTGTGTATATTATTTCACAACTTGATAAGGGCTTTCAATAAGAAAAAGACCCCTAGTTAAGTTTTCGATAATGACGAAACGCTATATATTTGAGGTTTTGCAGCGCATCATTTGAGATTTATTTGTTTCAATTATCATAGATTAGCATTTAAAATTGTTAAATTCTGTTAAATTAAGAATTCACGGAGCTAAAACTATTGAGCACGAAAATATGGGATCTCATTTGTGTAGGAGGGGGGTCTGCAGGTTTATCATGTGCAATACGAACCGCTGAGCTAGGTAGAAGTGTACTTGTACTTGAGGCTAGATCTGGGTCAGCTACTGCTGGTAGTATGACAGTAGATGGTTATCCTGGTTTTTTCAGTATAACTAGACAAGAATTATTGGATAAAATGGCTCGCCAAGCAAAATATCACACTACTATCAAGTATGCAGAACGAGTAAGTCGCTTAGAGTTACAAGATGATATTAAAAAAATCTTTACTCAGGTCTCTCGAGGTGAATTCTTCACAGAAGAAGTAATGTATCAAAGTAAAACAGTGTTAATCGCAACTGGCCTTCATCCAAAAAAACTAGGTATTCCAGGAGAAAGAAAATTTAGATCTAAGGGTATTTATTATAATAACCCTCCAGAAACGGACTATGAGGAAAAAAATCTAGTCGTTATTGGGCATACATCGTGGGCCGTTAGAAATGCTCTTCATTATGATTCTTTAAGGGCACATGTTACTCTTGTTACAGCTAGAGACGCTTTTGATGCTCATCCCGCCTTATTACGTAGATTAAATGAGAGTTTTGTCGAAATTCGTTTTTTTCACGAAGTTTTATCATTTGAAGGTCATGAAAAAGTTAGCAAAGTTATTCTTAGAAATAAAAACGGTCAAAAAGTGTCAATCCCAGCGGATTTAATCTTAGTCTTAAGTAGTAAAATTAAAAACCGGGAACTCTTCCTAAATGCCGGTTTAGCTATAACACCTCGTGGTACTATAATTGTGAAATCTGCTGATCAAGATACAAATTTAAAAGGTGTGTTTGCAGCTGGAAGTGCAACACGAGGTGATTCAATTGTGGGAGTTGACGCTGCAGAGGGACAAAAAGCTGCAATGCAGATTTCTCGTTATCTGGATGAATTAGAAAAGGAGAAAACAGAGGATATAATGGAGGAACCAAAGCCAATACTTGATGAAAGATTTGTTGAAGGGCGTAGTGTTATTATTGAAAAGGAGGATTTATCTCCTGAAATAATTAAATGGGTGGTAAAAGCTCCACGTATTGCCAAAAAAGTCCTCCCAGGACAATTTGTTATATTACGTGTCACAAAGCACGGAGAAAGAATTCCACTCACAGTTGCTGATATGGATAAAGATGCTGGAACAATCACTTTAATATTCCAAAAAATAGGTAAGAGTACAAAATTGATGGGGGAACTTAAAGTTGGTGACCGTATTTTAAATTTATTAGGGCCCCTTGGATTACCCGTTGAAATTAAAAAATGGGGGACGGTTGTTGTATTAGGAGGAGGATGCGGAGTTGCTCCAGTTTTGCCTAAAGCAAGGGCAATAAAGGAGATTGGAAACTATTTAATTAGTATTATATCAGCTCGAACAGGATCATTATTGATTTGTAAAGATGAAATGGATGATCCCAGTGATGAGTTATACATAGCCACAGATGACGGTACCTTAGGACACCATGGTTTTGGCCTTGATATCCTGGTGAAATTCCTCGAAGAAGGGAGAAAAATTGATCATGTTGTAGCTGTTGGACCAATTCCGATGATGAGGGCTGTCTGTAGGGTAACTAAGGAGTATGAAATTCCAACAATTGTAAGTTTAGCACCCTTAATGGTGGACGGAACAGGTATGTGTGGTTCTTGTCGTGTTACGATTGATGAAAAAGTGAGATTCGCCTGTGTAGATGGGCCGAATTTTGATGGACACAAAGTTGATTTCGAGGAATTAATGCAGAGATCCCGTGCTTATAGGTACGAAGAGCGGATATCTTTTGAAAGAATATCCCGGAAATCTTGAGGAGATCAGAATACCATGAGTGAAGAAAAGATAAAGCGGAAAGGAAAGCTCAAAAAAGAACGTATTCGCATGAGCATTCAGGATCCTCGTGAAAGGATCCGTAATTTTAATGAGGTAGCGCTAGGATTTAGCAAAGAGGAAGCAATTGCCGAAGCTACACGCTGTTTACAATGTAAAAAACCTAGATGCATCAAAGGATGTCCTGTAAACGTTCAAATCCCTGAATTCATAAATAAAATTCTTGAAAATGATATTGATGGAGCTAAAGAAATTATTTTATGTACTAATAGCCTTCCAGCCATAACTGGTCGTGTGTGTCCGCAAGAAAATCAGTGCCAAGAGTTTTGTATCCATCCCAATGCAATTTCCATTGGTAATCTCGAAAGATTTGTGGCTGATAATGGGCAGCGTAATGAAAGAGTAGTTTCACAAAAGAATAACACCAAAATTGCTATAGTTGGATCTGGTCCATCAGGATTAACATGTGCAGCAGAATTAGCAACATTGAATCACGAAGTTGTTGTTTACGAAGCTTTGCATGAATATGGAGGAGTGTTAACGTATGGTATTCCTGAATTCAGAATGCCAAAATCTGTAGTGAATGAAGAAATTGAATACATAATGAGTTTGGGGGTAAAATTTGAGAAGGATGTCCTTATTGGCAGAACTATAACAGTTAATGAATTATTAGATGAATATAACTATAATGCAGTCTATATTGCTTCAGGCGCTGGAGCTCCTAATTTTTTAGGTATCCCTGGTGAGAATTTAACCGGAGTTTTCTCTGCAAATGAATTTCTTACACGAGTCAATTTACTTAAAGGTTATCAATTCCCAGACTATGATACCCCTGTTACAGTTGGAGAAAAAGTTGCTGTTATTGGCGCTGGAAATGTGGCAATGGATTGTGCTCGAACAGCACTAAGACTTGGCGCACGTGAAGTTGACATTATTTATCGCCGTTCTGAAGGAGAAATACCAGCCCGTCTGGAGGAAATTATACATGCAAAAGAAGAAGGAGTAGTTCTCGGAGTATTGACTGCACCTTTGGAAATGTTGGGTGATAAGAAAGGAAATATCGTGGGTCTAAAATGTCAAAAAATGGAGTTAGGTGAAAAGGATGCTTCTGGCCGCCGTAGACCAATTCCAATTCCCGATTCAGAGTTTATATTTCCAGTGGATACAGTGATTGTCGCTATTGGTCAGCGACCAAACCAGTTAATTGCTCAAACAATCTCAGGTTTAGAAACTACTAAATGGGGAACTTTTGTTCATGATGAAGAAACAGGTAAAACTACTCAAGATCGAATATATTGTGGCGGTGATGTTGCAACTGGAGCAGCAACTGTAATTCTTGCTATGGAAGCAGGTCGCAAAGCAGCAAAAGCCATTCATGAAATGATTGTTGAAAGAGATCTTTAACAGGCTATTACCTATTTCTAATAAGTAATATTTCCTTTAGTATTCGAAGATAGATTTATTTATCTTCAATTTGCTTAATGAGATAAAATCAAAAATTGGTGAATTTTATGGATCGTAGAAGTTCAGAAGCAGGAAGCTGGTATGCAGGATCTACATCTTCTTTGAGACAACAGATTAAGGATTCTTTTCTAAATGATTGGGGTTATGGGAAAGATCCTTTGGAACACCCTCAAGAGCGTTCATTTGACCCAAATTTTTTGGGGGTAGTTTCTCCCCATGCTGGATATGTTTATAGCGGTTCTATTGCCTCTCATGGATATGGGGAAGTCTTTAAAAGAGTCAAATCTATAGATACAGTTATTTTTCTAGGTCCTAATCATCGTGGGCATGGAGCTCCGATATCATTCTATCCTGCAGGTCAGTGGCACACTCCACTTGGTTCTGTTTCAGTTAATGAAGAATTTATGAATTATGCGAAGGATTATGATTTTGGAAAAGGAAAAAATAGAATTGGATTTGAAGAAAGTGCTCATACTTATGAACATTCAATTGGCATACAATTACCTTTTCTGCAGTATCTATATGATAACCAGTTTCAAATTGCCCCAATATGCATGGGTGACCAGTCATATCAACTAGTAGTTCCCATGCTCTCAAAATTTTTAGAAGTTTATATTAAATCTCATACTGATGAGCGGATACTCATTGTAGCAAGTAGCGATTTTTCTCATGAAGACAATTATAACGTCACCGTTAGTAATGATAAAAAAATGCTCTTATTTCTTGAGAAGATGGAGCTAGATGAAGCAGAAAATTACCGTCGAAAGAAACAAGTCACTTTGTGTGGGTATGGACCAGTGTTCACATTGTTGAAGACGGCTCAGAAGCTTGGAAAGCCAATAGTAGACATTCGCAAGTATGGAACTAATATAGATACAAACCCTGATCGATCTGGTGGCGGATATACAGTTGGTTATGCCAGTATTCTTGTAAGCTATCAATAATTGCAATTTCAGACTAAGTTCTTTCTCGTGAGGATTAAAAATTATGAATTCAGATATCATCGTGATTGGAAAAGTTGCACACAAATTGGAATTCAGTCTACCAAAGAATATATCTTTAGCAATGGAAGATAAAGATTCTAACGGTTATGAAAACGTGGGGGATCTGAAACGAATGATTGGAGGGGTCGCTTCGAATATAGTCTATGGGTTAACAGTTCTGGGATCCCAACCAACTCTCGTTTCACAGGTCGGTCGTGATTTTGACTGCTTTTACAAATCTTATTTTGATAAATTAGGAGTCAACCTCGAATTATTTTATGATCAGGAAAAAGAGACTGCTTGCATCTATTATTTAATGGATGAAATGAACCAATTGACGGTTTTACAACAAAATAACAGTTATACACACTTCGCTGAGCATACACTAAAGGAAAAAATATCATTTAATGATAACAGTGAATATTCCGTAGCCTTTGTAGGAACTGGGAAGGTTGAGGCCGATGTGAAATTTCTCTCTGAATTAAGTGAGATGAAAAAGAGTTTTCCAATTATCTACTCGCTTGATAACAATCTTTCTGAGATAACTCAATGGAGATTATCTCAAATACTGGATAAAATCTCTGTGTTGATATGTGAAGAGTCAGAACTAAAAGTTCTAGAAGAACGGGCAAAAACTAATAGAAATGAGATGATAAAAAGGCACATTCGATTGAAATATATCATTAGTCTAGAACACCGTGATAGAATCATAATTTATTCACAGGAAATGAAGATGAAAGTATCTGAGGGACCAACTGATGATCCTGAATCTGATTTATCAGCTCCTTGGAGAGATGCCTTCAAAGCTGGTATTATTCAGGGCATTTCTAATAAAAAACCAATTGATGAAACAGCTAAACTTGCAGCTTCCCTTGCATCATATTCAGTAGAAGAACGGGGCGATCATCATTACTCTCCTAGTGTTGAACAAGTCCAATTACGAGCATTTGAAGTGAAAATAAGTAGTAAGAATCAGTAATCAGAAACCGTCTGCGTAACTATATGCTAAGCTATAGAATTTATCTGAAATGTCAAGAAATTCCACTTTTTTCTCTTCAATAAGCTCCCCTGAAGCTTGAAATCCGTAAACTTTACCACGAACATATGCTCTATAACATTTAAAGAAATCTATGTGGTCTTCGAGTAAATCGTCACCACTAAATTTAATGTATGAGTTAACAAAGTGTTTTGATAAGCTTTTTTCTCCCCAAAAATCAAGATCCATTGCTAGGAAACCAACATCCTCTGCTACATCCCCATATCGTAATAAAGGATTAAATTCGATGCAATCAAAGAAAATTGCTCTTTTTTCAGGTGGAAAAAATATGTTTCGAGACTGAAAATCACCATGATTATCAGTTATTCTTCCCTCATTAATACGTTCTTTGAATAAGCCTCGATTACCGCGGAGATAACAACTAATTTTCTCTCTAAAATCTTCTTTGATTTGACGAAATTGTGATGTCGTACTAAAGTTTTCATCCCACTTCTCCCCTATATATTTTAAATCTCCATATTCGGGAACTTTATTAGTTCGTGCATGAAAAGCAGCTAGTTCTTTTGCAATAATTTCAACACACTGCTTGTCCACTTTTCCTTCACCCAAGAGATTACAAAGAAGGTATTTTTCCGGAATTTGTTTCATTCTAACTCCGTACTCAATAACTTCTCCACTTCCATTAATTCTACCTACATCATCAATGTGGAATGTATCCAAATAGATTTCAGGTGAAAAACGTGAGTTTAACTCGATCTCTTTTTCACAAAATGACTTTCGTAATTCAAGGGTAGAATAGTCAAGAATTTCACCAAATTTTACTGGTTTTTTGACTTTGTAAGCAAAATTTCCGGTTAAAAATACCCAAGAAATATGAGTACTTCTGATTTCTATATTTTCTACAGACTCTTGATACGCATTAACGTCTAGGAGCATTTCGGGCCTAAATTGAATCATGGAAGATCCTCACATCCAAAACGCGCCGAAGAACCATGACTCCATAAAGATATTTGCTTAAAATCAATAAAATCAATACCAATGTCAACTAATTCTTTGCGAACTATCATTTTTAACCTATTGAGAATAATAGGTCTTTGATTGACAATTTCTTCCTCATCTATATCTTTTAGTACTAGATCAATGTGCCTTTGAACCTGAAAAGAAAGAAATACGTTTACAGCATCTAATTCTAAAGAATCAACACTCATCCTTAAGAAATCAGCGAGTAGCTGAATGTTCTTTGTATGATAACTCAAAACTCCTCTGAAGTCAATCTCTAGGTTTGTGATTTGAGAAATTCGTGTGTAGGAGAAATCAAGGTTATAGATACAGTATTTTTGTATTTTCATGCAGGAACGGCTTCCTAGTCCCATTTGCTAATGAATATGTAATAACTGTTCAGGAGACGTGGAGTGTTAAACTTTTTAACTTTTTATAAGTTCTGTGAATGCAAATTGGTCAACATCCACGAGTCCTTTATCGGTAATTTTTAGATGTGGAATAACTGGTAATGCCATGAACGATAATGCCATTAGTGGTTCGTCAAAATCTGTTACTCCATCTTTAAACACTTTATCTAGTTCTAATAATTCTTGGTGAAGCTCTTTATGAGTTTTCAAACTCATCAATCCGCTAAATGGCAGAGGTACTTTTCTGATTTTACCATCGGCAATAACAACATATCCCCCTTTAATTTCGTGCAATAATTGAACTGCTTCTGCCATTACTTCATGATCAGTCCCTGCAACAATCAGATTATGACTATCATGAGCAACTGTTGTTGCCATTGCAAATTGCTTTGATTTTATTCCAAAACCTTGAATGAATCCATTGGAAATATTTCCGTTTACTCCATATCGTTCTATGACAGAAATAGCAAGAATATCTTTACTTGGCATCGGAGAGATCCTACCAGATTTAATTTCTAGTTCAATGTAATTAGAATTAGTGATTACTGAATGGGGGATAACCCCGATAGTTTGTACATTATATAATCCATCTGGAAGTGACTTTTTTGCCTGTAGAGCTTCAGGAGTAATTTTTTCTTTAAGAGTTACGGTATTTACTGCCCAATGAGGGAAATCTTGGCTATTGAATTCCCACATAAGCTTATTATCAGAATATACAACGTTTCCTTTCGAAATGACTGTTGATACATTAATATCTTTCAGATTATCTAATATAATGACATCAGCAATTTTACCTGGAGATATCGCTCCAATCTCATTTTGTAAGCCTAAATAGGTTGCAGCATTTATGGTTGCCATTTGAATAGCAGTTACAGGATCAATTCCTTCTTCGATAACCATTCGTACATGACTATTCATATGTCCATTCGCTAGTAAATCAATAACATTTCTATCATCAGAACATAAAATACAATTCCTTAGGTCTATATTCTTATTTCTTACGATTTTCAATACATTACGAAGGTCTTTTGTAAGAGAACCTTCTCTAGCCATCGTAAACATACCTTTCCGTAGTTTTTCGAGTAATTCTTCCCCTGTAGTACTCTCATGATCAGATTTAATGCCAGTTGCAATATAAGCATCAAGATCACGACCTGAAACGCCTGGGCTATGACCATCAATAACAGATAATTTCTTTCCTAATAATATTTTGTTTAAAACGCTATCGTCCTTAGATAAAACCCCAGGATAATTCATAACTTCGCCTAGACCAAAAAAGCGACTTTCCCTATCAATCATCGCTTCTATCGCCTTATCATCAATAGTGAATGCTGAAGTTTCGAGTCCAGGAGCAGCTGGAACACAAGATGGAATTTCAATTAATAAACGTAAAGGTTGATTCTCTGCTAAATCCAAAAGGAGATCTAATCCCCTCTCCCCAAGTGCATTCCCAATTTCATGAGGATCTATTATTGCCGTTGTTGTTCCATGAGGAACTACTAGCTTAGCAAATTCAACTGGTGGTAACATGGTGCTTTCAATATGTAAGTGGGATTCTATAAAACCAGGTGAAATAAATTTTCCTCTAGCATCAATGACTTCTTTACTGTTCTCAGAAGTAAGTATTCCTGGTTCAGCTACATTGGCTATTTTATCTTTATAAATTGAGATATCGGCCAAATAAATTTCCTTTGTAAGAACATTGATCATTGTACCATTCTGGATAAGAATATCTGAAGGAATCTCTCCTCTTGCACATGAAATTAGCTCTTTAAGCGAAAATAAATCCATAATATCACATCTAATACATCAAAGATGACGGTATTAACTGAAGAATGCGATAATCAATTTTGCTAGATCATCTGCGTCAATTATTCGTCTATTTTTGATACTTATTCTCATACTATTGGGTTCTTTTACCAATTCAACGTAATCTGACAGATTATCAAAAATTGCTTGTTTCAGCATTACTGGCAAGCTAAGGCGTAAAAACGCTTTGTTACGCTCAGCAGTTTGATCCATATTATAATTAACAATGCTGATGAGTTCTTCTGTCCGAACAATTAAGCTATGAAAGTCATCTTTCATAACATTAACAATTTCATTTTCACTCCCTTGTTCTGCATATTGATCAAACACCTTTTCCATAGTTGAGCTCATTGGCTGTAAAACATTCTCCACAAAAGTGGCAAGAGAGGTCTCCAACTGCGATTCAAAGTCTATCTCAAGAAAATTGTTGAGAGCCACAAAATAATCCTTCCGCAATGGTCTCAGTTCTGCAGTCGTGGCATATAGATTTTTATCAGCACCCCTTACTGAAATTGGATATAGGTCACCACGATACAGTTCAAGATAACCTGTTCCAGGAACATCTTCTGTTAGAAGTGTATAACCTTTTATCAGCTGAGCAAAGTCCTCAAGAAATTCTATGGTTGCCATTGGCATCAATTCCAATGGAAAATTTTCATCAGGCTGACGTCGGAAATTTACATCAGTCATTGGAGAATTGAACTTTATAATATCAATTGTTTGCATTTCTCCAGCTTCTTCTAGTGTGAAGCTGATTTTTTCAGGAGTAATACGAAAAGATTTTAATGATTCGATACCAGTAAGGTTTAACTCCTTTTCTGTCGTTCCTTTTATCGTTATAGGTGGAAATAACATGAAATACATACCAACTTCTCCTAATTAATTTCCTAAACCAGATAATACTACAAGCAATATATTTATTTTTTCTTTCCCTTTTTAGAGTTCCCTCTGGAAATTTAAAAATCTTAATCTTTTTTGGTTAAAAGATCCGCTAAACCAGTGTTTTGCAGCCAATCGCGGTCATCCTTCTTCATTCGAGTGAAATTTCCTTCCTTCAACTGTTTTTTATCTTTTTGAATTACCTCGTTAGACTTTCGGAGCATGGTACGGAATAAATCTAGTGCTTCTTCTATCGAAATTT
>JAEOSP010000426.1 GCA_016840305.1 Candidatus Hodarchaeota archaeon | reverse complement strand
ATTGCAGTCCAAACAAATCCAAAGATAAGAAAATTACGTGCTTTCTTTGGGTCGCGGTCTTTGTTGACAAACCATACTATTAAGCCTCCGAACCAACCCATGAAAAAAGGGACAAGATACCATGCACTTGAAACGGATTCTATCAAAGGCGTCTGTTCCATACCACATTTAGGACAGATTCTCCCTCTAGGATCCATCTCTACTGCACAGTACGAACAGTATCTTTTCTTTATCTCAGTCAATAATATTCTCTCAATTGTTAATGATCATCTCATTATGAATTTATAAATTGTAATAGTTTTCTTTGTTTGTATAATAGAAAATTATGTAAAAATATTCAAGAGCTATAAAGCTGATAGAACTAACCTTTAGACTTTCCTGAATAATTTAGTAAATATTATAATTAGAATTGGAGTGAACGAAAAATATCCATAACCTTATCGTGTCTTTGTTCTTCAATCTCCATTATTGTTTGCACCAAATAATTCTTCCATTTTTCCTCTCCCTTGTATACATGTACAAAAATGACACTTAACTCATTTTTCTTGTATATTTTTTCCCTGTATTCATAATCAAATTCTTCTGTTCCACAGACTTCTATATACATCCCTAATTTTGGAACGCAAAAATCAGGTGTCCATACTCTCGGTCTTTCTTTTTCATCATATACAAAGACTGGTGATTGATAAGACCACCAAAGATCTATCTCTCTTAAGAAATTTGCAACTTGTAACTCAGAATCAGTCATCTCTGCATATGTTGATTCCATCAGAATTCAACCTCTAACAACTTGATAGATATAAAGCCTATTTGTTATTCAAGCTTTTGTAACTAGCGTTCGATTTCGCTTGAAAGTAGTTTTTCGATAATTTTTTTCTTTACAATTTCTTTCATATATTGAGGGATTCCCATACTACGATAGATTTCATTTAACGGACTAGAAATTTCTCGTTGATCTAAACTCGGATCGAAACTGAAATTTGTTAAAGAAGAAAGATCTACACTATACAATTGATTATCAAAAGGCAATATTACCGATCCTGAACGAGTAACTCCAAAGATTTTTGATTCATCATCAAGAATATCTTTAGCTTTACATAAACCAATAAAAGATTGAGGAGATCTTCTGAATTCGTCAATGTGTTGAGGGAGTTTTTCTAATAATTCCTTAAAATTTAATACATGAATCACTTCACTAGAGATAACTCTTTTCTGATATAGAGTATTGTAAATGGAATTAATCCAATTTGAAAATTGTTCAGTCACATACAATACTTCTTCAAGTATTTGTTCACCTAATTTTACAGTCACTAATTCAGGTTCAATTTTTGTTTTGAACACTTCAACAATCTGATCCACATCCATGGAAGGAAAAAATCTCCTATTCTCAGAGTAAGTTTGAGGAGTGATATGAGATGATAGTGTTCCTTCTTTCAAAAGAACTGTAAGGTGTGAAGTATTAACGCCTTCTACATGAGCTGTTCCTAAAATAATTCCGTCTTTACTTGAACTTAGAAATCCAACTTTATACTCTTTGCCAGACGGTGCTATGAGTAGAAGTTTTTGTCTTTTTTCCAATTCTTGATAATACCTTCTCACAATAAAAATAATCTAACATATAATAGATTATTTTATAGAGATTAACTCTCTGGTTAGTCATTTTTTTAAAGTAAAAAATTATCCAAATTACCATCCTTGATATTGTGTATATTATGAAGCGAAAGCCCAAAAGAATGCACTAGTGTAAAATCATCATACATTGAATTAATGACAAATTGAAGATATGTTCATCGTAATAAATTTATAAAATAAACGAATAGAATTGAATAGGAGAAGAAGGACTCCCTTTCATCGTGTTTAGCAATTGATGACTTACAAGTTTATGGAGTAGATTGCCTTAAAGCCTAAGTATTTAGGCACTAAATTGGAGAAATTAGTGAAAGCAATTGCAGTGGATAACTTACATAGTTGGAAGGGTCTCCTATCAGCGACAAACTTCACCGAGAGAGAGCTCAACTATCATTTAATGTTACTATTCAACGATAATGTTTTGAATAAAATGGATGGAAAATATTTTCTGATTCCAGCCCTTGAATCGGATTATAAAACATATTTCCGTCCTAAACCAAAAGCGAAAACCATATCTCAAGAAAATCAAACAGTGAAACTTACTCCAACAGAGACTAAAAGACCAACAACTTTTCTAAACAGAAAATTCCTCGTGATGGGAATAATTATTCTCCTCGTTTCAATGTTCGCCATCTATATCTACTATATAGGAAACAAAGAATCTGGATTAAATCCATTTGACCAGGATTCAATTCCTGGTAATAATTCTAGTCCTGCTCCAAATTCAAGTCCTGAGTCAAAGCCTTCAACAATACACATTGACAAAATATCCTATTGTGTTAGCGTGATCGATGGAGATACTATTGAGATATGCTCAGGAATCCGAGTAAGATTAGCTGATATAGATGCCCCTGAATCTTATGAGGTTGGTTTTGAAAGCTCAGCAAATGCGCTCAAGTCAATTGTTTTCGAAAACAAAGTGTATTTAGACATTGATGGAAAAGACCAGTATGAACGATATATCTGTGTTCGTTATGTGTTATCTGGTTCCAGATACAAGAATGTGAATTATGAATTAGTATCAAGTGGATATGCAATTTATGATGACTACGAAAATGCTTTTGATCCAAATTCTTGGTCTACATTTGAATCGAATGTTGACATCACTAAAGCTGATGTGGATAGCGAATGTCTTACACATGAAACTCCACCATCCTCCAAGACATATGTTGGAAGCAGAAATAGTAACAAGTATCATGAATTATCTTGTTATTGGGCTAGTCAAATCAAGCCCGAGAATCGTGTGTATTTCTCATCCAAAGCAGATGCTGAATCGAATGGTTATATACCCTGCAAAGTTTGCAATCCTTAAAGAGCGTGCCCTATCCCTCTCTCCCTAAGCATCAATTATAGAATAAATACGATTTCACGAGTGCCTTCTATGTGAGTCTCCTTGGATCGCTTTCTAGAGAAAAAATGCCCTAAATGTGGTAAGAATATGGTACGTCTCTTCTGCTTTCAACCTCTCCAGTGCGATGTCAAGTACAAGTGTCTCAAACACGAGGGTGGATGTGGTTATGAGATCAAGAAGAGGAATAGAATTAGACGAATGAACTGGAACCCTTATAGTGAGGAAGCGGATGATAGCACACGTGCAAACTCTCGTTGAGTGAAGATTAAAGATGACTCCCATACGCAATATAATAAACAAATGCGTTGATAAGCACATAAATCATATACCAAATTGCTGACATACATATTCCAAATAACAGTAGATTTCTCGCCATATTTCGATCATCGTCCTTAACCAAGAAATAAGCTATGATTCCACCTAGTACTCCAAACAAAAAGGGAACAAGATACCAGTATGTAGAGGGTTTCTTTACGTTTCGTTTGATAACAACAACTCTTCTTTCAATACCTTTACCACAATAAAGACAATGTTGAATATCTGAAGGAATTTTTGATAGATCACTATTACAATGTGGACAAGAAAGAGTTTCATCCTCCATTCTTCTCATTGTCTACCTCTCCCAACATGAATTAGCTTGCTGAATGTTCTTGGAATTAAGAAATAATACACTCATCTATTATTTATCAAGCTAGCCGATCATCAAAATCTAAACTGGTCTCTGAAAAACCATTATCACTTAAATCACTACTCATCTCTTGTGTATCTCCCTCAACAGGAGTGATACTATAATAACCACTAGGCTCTCTACGTACAACACCAACAGCAATCAGATCTTCAAAATAAGCCCAGGACTCATCCTTGGAATAACCAGTAATCTCACGTATCCTATTAACAAAAGTTGTTATATTGCTACGATTTATCATTAAAAAGATGTTTCTTAATGGATCTGGCCAGTAATCACCTATTGGTGTTAATGCTTCTTCAAGAGTTATTTCTTTTTTTAAAACCTTCAAATGCATCATATCCAGCTTATGCAGCACTCGTGATCTTGAAAATTTATATCTGCATTTCTATAAGAAAAAAGGGGATTATATGACTCTTCAGGAAGAGCTTAACGTCATTGTCAAAGAGTGCTATAAGTAGGAGGTTATAGTTGGTGAATTGGAACGTATTCTGTCAAATCATGATAGTATTTGCCCTATTTGTAAGGCTCAAGGATTAAAAGAGAAGGTTACACACAGATTTGACCTGTCAATTCTTCAGGATCGAATAAAAAATATACTTGATCGGGTAAGAATCATCCGCAAGAAATATGTGTAGCAGCGTGTTTTGCTAACCTATTCTAAAAAGAATATTGATCAATGTATTATTAGCTCGCATTGTTACTAAAGGTAACATTTAGAAAATATATTGTTACCAAAGGTAACTAACTTATTAAGAAGTGATAAAACTCGATAAAATGAAGACTTAAGTTATAATCCTGCATAATAAAATTGGATATCATAGATGAGTCGTAAGCAGTGTGAGATTTGTGGCAAAGAAGAGAAATATCACTTCAGTTTTCATGAGTGCTATTACTGTGGTAACATTTTCTGTATAGAACACAAATCACCTGAGAAACACAACTGTCCAAATATGCCACAACCTATACCAATCACTTACGATGAATTAGGAACAGCGTTTCGAACTACATGTGGCTTTTGTGGTACTGAGGCAGATGTTGAACACCCGATCTTTTACAAGTGTAATTATTGTGGAGGTACTTATTGTCCAGATCACCATATTCCAGAGAGGCATGGTTGTATAACTCAGTTAAAATTAAAACCTCCTCCACTGAATTTGCGTAAATATTTTTATGATGAAAAAGGAGAGGGAAAAACTACACCAATAACTATACCAGATGATGAATACTTCATAGAAAAAAGAAAGAATAGAAATATCCGATACCTCAGAAATTTTCTGATATTTGGATTGATTATTTGCATAATTGGATATTTTGTTATAACAATGGGTTATACTCCTCGGATCATGAATTCTATTTCATGGATCACGAAT
>JAEOSP010000425.1 GCA_016840305.1 Candidatus Hodarchaeota archaeon | reverse complement strand
TGATGAGCTCACCTGCTAAACTGAATGCTGTTAATGGAACCTGATTAAGATCGGTCTTAAAAGTTGGATCATATGATTTAACTATAATGGGAATTTGGTACACTCCATTCATTATTTCTATTAATTGAGTTTTTGTTTGTTTTAATGGATCAATTTGGACTCTAATGAAGGATACATAATCAGTCAGTATACCAGTCATTGATTGTGCTATTGATAGTGGAACTATTAGTTCCGTATCTATTGGAGTACCAGTTTCAATTATTCCTGTTATTGTCAGTTCTACTGTCATAGGAACTAAAGTACATACTAATGTTAGTTTAGATCCGATGTCTAAATTTTGATCATTAGCTAACGTAACTCCTACCACTGCTCCAAATGTTGCAATAACATCTTTCTTTTGCCCAGAAATTTGGTAGAACCATTCTCCTTTCAGATTTACATGTCTTGTAATATTTAAAAATCCAGCTGTTATTCCTCTGATGATTATTGGTCTATCATTCAGATTTTGAGCCATCACTACACCAAGAACTTCTGCACTAACTGCTTTCACTCCTGTCAATTGATTTATGTCTTGTACTAGTGATATTGGAATATATCCCGTCATTGGAGTAGCTGTTCCAGGGGGAGTTATTACTAAAACATCTTCATCCTCCCCTAGGAAGAATTCTGCTGGTTTTAGTCCCGAAACGAACGATCCCACTGCTGCTGAGGTTATTGATATGAGTAATACAGCAATTATAAACAACCAAAGATCCTTTAGAGGGAAAATTCTAATTTTCGCTAATCCGATTCCTTGAAAAAATCTTTGTTTCATTTTTTCTCCATTATCCTTTTGTAATTAATATCGAAATCTTAGCTGGCGGAGTATTACTTATTTTCAGACTCGGCATTATAGTAGCTAGTGTTGTTATTAAAACAGTAATTAACCAAAGGGATCCAATACTAGTTACCGGGAACTCTGTTACTAAGAAGTTAACACCAAATAATGCTGTCATTATTGATAGGACTAGAGGTGGGAGTGTGTATCCTATTATGATCCCGAGTAAAAACCCTATATTCCCTACAACCTGCCCCAAAACCATCATAAGGAAGAAGAGTTTCTCTTTTGATAATCCAATAGCGCGCATTATGAGAAATGTTCTCTCATACGTTATTACAAGCCATGAAATACCGTGGAATAACCTAGCCAGCGCTATTATTAATAATACAATGAATAGAAGATTCAATTTGCTTAAAATATCTCGAATTAATATATCCGTAAAAATATCTGCTTGTTGTTCATTCCAAACCATAAATTCATTGTAATCCTTATTCAATATTTCTTCAAGTTCCTTCTCTACATCTTTCAAGGATAATGATCCTCTTGTCTTTATCTTTATTTCACTGTAACCTAATTCAGTTATTGATTCTCCTGTCATTGTTGCATAATCTTCTAAATGGACTATTATAGTCTGTTGAAGCTCTGCAATTCCAGAAATCGTTCCTACTATCTCACCACTTCCAGATAGGCTATTATTTTGAAAAAGGTAAGTAATGTTTGTTGATAAATATCCACTTACTTCTATTCCTTGAAGACATTCAACTGGTGTCTGATTAGCATTTGGAAATCTTCCTTCCATAATTGTTGCAGCTTCAAATAGTCTTGTTAGTGCTGTCAAATTCGTGCCAATTAAATTTGTCTGTATTTGTTTTCCATTTGAGGAAAAATTTGATTTTCGTATGGTGAGAGGTAGTATATTATCAAAATCTCCTTGAGTTAGCCTCTTGACGATTCTTTCAGGTATCAATTGATTTTGATTAATTGGTCTGATGGAAAAATGGTTACTGTAACCTGCTTGCTCAGTCAGGTGAAAAAGTGTGACAGCAAATCCCGTAATAATCCCTGAAGTAGCTATAATTACTGCAATTACCCAAGCTAATCCCAGTATAGAGCGTACCGAATGGTTTGCGCTACGACCAAGAAGTCTGAGGAAAAATGTGATTAGTTGGCTAGACATTATTCAAAAAACCTGTAGTTAGAATTATAACATTAGTAGATTGGATTATAAAGAAATATTCAATAAATTTTCGTGTCTTTTTTGTTGCTTACCGTTCATTTAATTCACATCAATTAAATGAGGGATAACACTTTGATTCTTTCATTTTATCCTAAATAATTGATATCTATCGTTTTTAAGCAAGAGCTCAAAGTAAGTTGTGTTCCCTAATGATCTAAAGAAGTACACTTCAGACCAAATATTCTCTATGTATATGTCGAAGTAAATATTTCCAGTATTTGGTACCACGATGAATTCAAATGATAATTTAAATGATAAGGATTGATCAGGCTCTGGAGGAAACAGATAAACACTAGGATGCTTTAACACCTCAATCAAGTAGGTTAAGTTGTGTGAAGAATAGATTTGCTCTCCTAATAAGTTTCCTTGGTAATAGAAGTCTAGAACTGGGTGCTGGGTAAAGAATGACAATCCAGGTGTTCGTATTGTGATGATAGCTCCAGTAATGCTACCCATCTGATTGATATGATCCACAATAGCCTTATAATCCTCATTATATTCATATTCAATTGTCTCTTGGAAAGTTTCAGGATTGCCTGAGCTTTGTATCCATACATAACCTTGTACGACAATTGGAACCATTAAAACAATAAGAAAGAATGTACTTGTTAAACCAATCTTCAATCTGTGAATATTTTTGGTTGAGAATAATTCCTTTTTACCTTGGAGGGAGATTATTGCAGTTATTTTTGACTTGATTGGATTATTACTTGTCAGAATTAGGAATCCCATCCAAGTCAAAGAAAAGATTACCGCCTGAATGATGATAATTTCTGGATGGGAATAATAGAAAAAAGCTGATTTGTTGTATGCTACCCCTATCAATTCTTGGGACTCTTCTTTAAGTACGGCTAGATCAATAGGTATTAAATAATAGAAATTTGTGCAGCCAAAGAACAATAATACTGTCCGGTGCAGTTTTGCTTTCAAGGGGATATCAAAGAACTCTAATAAGGAATAAAATCCATGGACAATTAGAATAGCGAAAGGAACGTATATCGGACTGAGATAGCGGATAGATCCTTGAAAGTAATAGGTTACCCATATTATAAAATAAAGTAGAACCCAAATGTTAATAGTGGATATTTCTATTCCACGAATGAGTGCTAGAACTTTGGGGACAATCCAAGGTAGACAAAATGCTGTTCCAATAAAGAAAAACAGACTTGCAGACCAAAAATTTACTCCATGCATCCTTTCCAATGAAGTATCAAAGGAAAATATGGGAGAATCAGTGAACTCCCAAATTATTGAATGAACTGATTAATCTCTATTTCACGGTATTTGATTCAATAAATTGGGAGTTCACTGATTCTCCCATATTTTCTTTTGATACTTCATTGGAAAGGATGCATGGAGTAAATTTTTGGTCTGCAAGTCTTTTTTTCTTTATTG
>JAEOSP010000424.1 GCA_016840305.1 Candidatus Hodarchaeota archaeon | reverse complement strand
CATCGCTATTGTTCGCGTATTCCTTTGCCTGGAACCTGCAATCCCCTACCTTTTCCCCGGTTAGTTTGTACAGTATATCGAATTTCTTGGGGACAAAATCCATTCGAAACAAAGACACCGTCACCATTCAAATCACCTCATTTTCTATTCTTATTATTTAGTGTCTATACAATATCTTGTAATAAATGTTTTTATATTGGTAGTACTTAAATATTACTGAGGGGTGATGTTTGTATGAGTGATATAAAGAGGACACGAGATGTGGAGTATGATACCAAAAACACTGGGAGAGTTCTCGGAACTTTGGGAAACAGCATGAGAGGGCTTACAATAACTGATGTGGCTAGTGAATTGGCTTTGAATAGGCATACTGTCACAAAAATACTGGAAAGGCTTCTAATTGAGAAGAGAGTTAATTATGACGAAAAGGGGCCTGCTAAAATCTTTTATTCAACAGGCACAAGTAAGTTTGTGGGAAAGGTTGAACAAGGGAAACAAGACACTATTTGGATCAATACATTCAAGCCGAAATATCCAGGAGAAGAGGAATTTGTGAGATTAAACCAGACCAAGCACGACCATTTAACAAGATCCAGTAGTAAGTACAGGTCTGTTGGTGCGATAGCGATTAAGAGAAAAAGCTTAATAAACATGATCAGGTTGTTGAAGAATATTGCTAGGGATGAAATGGGATTGAAAGTTTAGTCAAATCAATCATTCGCTACTTTATGAAAAGGATAAGCTGGTGAAACAGAAGTAAATGAAACAATCGGACATCTTAATAGATCATCAATTTTATATCTATACTAAGCCGCATTTATAATTTCGAACTTTCTTGTAAGAAGAGTTTCTAATTCGTCATGATACTGATCAAGATTTTCAAAGAAATTGAATGCATTGCCTCTGAAATCGTCAAATTTCTCATGATAAATGTTATGAACAAGATTCTTTTTCGAGAATTTCCATACCCTCTCAATAAGACTTAGATTAGGACAATAAGGAGGCAAAAAAAGCAATGTAATGTTGTACCATTCCACAAAAGTTATTGTGTAACGAGCATGATTGTATCTTGCATTGTCCAAAACTATGACAATTCTTTTTCCGAGATATTCTTCCCTGATTTTCATGAAGAAGTCAACGACCCTAATGGAATCACATGATTCTTCAGTAAGGGTGAAAATTGTGGATAAATCCCTTAAATTTAATGCACCAAGAATGTTGATTCTTTTCCTTCCAGTGTTTGTTGGAACAACCAAGGTTCCTTCCCTCCCTATTGGTTGCCACATTCTTGCGTTTATCACATTATGTTGAAGATGACATGGATCAAAAGAAAAGACCTCCGTATCTTCTTGGTTCAAGTATTCCTCTATTTCTTCAATGATCCTTTCTTGTTCTTCTACAGCAGGTGGTTTTCCAGGAATTCTTCTTGTTTTCTTAAAGGAGAGTTGAACCCCTTTTTTAGGAGTAATTGAACATGATGGAGATGGTATGATACCCCAAAGTTATCTTCAATGAATTTCTTAGCTTGTTTTGCTGTCTTGAATGAACCATTTTTAGACTCCTTTTTCAGTATTTGAATCTGTTTCTTACTGAGTAAAGATTTGCGACCCTTGTAATGGAGGTCCAATAACCCAGAAATTCCTCCTGACCTGTGAATTTTAACCCAATCTGTTATCGTATCATTTGTCACACCAAGGAATTTGGCTATTTCAACATATTTCCATTCAAGATGCATCAATTTGAATGCATGTACTCTCCTAAGAATTTTTGCTGATTTAACAGTCTTTTCGGCCATTACAAGTTCTTCATACTCTTTTTCTGAAACTTGTACTCTTTGAAAGGTTTCTCCTTTTATCATACAATAATTATAGGAATTCTGGTATATAAAGTTCGTAATTTTATTTACGGTTTAGTATATAAAATTAGAATTTAAGAGGTTTCATAGATGATAAGAGGACCAACTAGTAGAATAAAATTATGGATATACGCATTGTATCATGATGTTTTGAATTCTGATGATTTTGTTAGTTTGACAAAACTTGTTCAAAAACCAAAAAATACACCTCATTATAACAGACACGAGGTACCAGATCATTGGTTTACAGATAGAAGTGCTGCTCTTTACATACAAAGAATTTTTGGAGATGATCCAGAAATTT
>JAEOSP010000423.1 GCA_016840305.1 Candidatus Hodarchaeota archaeon | reverse complement strand
TTTCCTAATTATTTTCATACCCAAATATTCAGATTGATATATCTTACCTTGTTAAATTTTTACTATAAAAGGGTAATTTTCTAACAAATATTGGAATAATATGCCCTTTAATGTCGGTGTTATCCAAAAATATCTGTTGCGTGTTACTAAAAAGCAATATTGTCAATTTATGCTTATAATTGTTAAAGCTAGCTTTTACATTGTGTTTTAGTTCTTAAGTAATATTTCTTCGAAAATCTCATTAAACGTTGGTTAATAGAACAAACATTTGGAACAAATGTTTTGATTAGTTTTAGACTTCTTGTTTTTCTGAAAATGCTATTTGTAAATCGTAATCAGCTTGCTAATACCGATACGATCGCGAAAAAAAATGTTTATCGTCTCCAGATGAGAAATAATTCTGGAAACGGTTCCTTTTGATGCTCCTAATTCGTTGTTAAGCGCCTGTTGGTACATACTGCCGTGAAAAGTATCTAATATTTCAACTTCAACAATTGTCCAAATTTTCTTTCAGAAGCTTTGCGATCAAATAACAATATTCACTTTACCCCGTTCAATAATTTTAAAAATACAACATCCCTAATTTTTCCATGAAACATATTCTTATTTTTTTTATTATATCATCAAGCATCACTATACCAATATATAGTTCTGGAAATATCGCTATATCGGATATGGAGAAAATCACCCCTTCTTGCACGATTTTCACCGTGGCTGTTGGAGATACTGTTTTCTTCGGAAATAATGAAGATTGGTATGAACAAGAGTTACGTCTATGGTATGTTCCGTCACAGAATATCTCCACAATTGGAGGAGAGCAATCAATCTATGGTGCAGTCTTTATTGGGTTTCTTAAAGAAGAGAAAGGAGAACTTTATCCTTGCCCTTGCGGGGGGATGAATGAACACGGCCTCATGTATGATATAAATGGACTCCCTTCACTAGCATTAAATGATAATCCGAATGGTTCCTCATTTTATACTCCAGGAAGTTACTATATCAAGACATCAATATGGGACTGCAAGAATGTAGAAGAGGTCATAGAATGGTACAAAAGCCATACATGGAATACGACAATTGGGGGGCAGATCCATTATGGAGATGCTTCAGGAGATGCGGTAGTAGTAAGTGTTAATCCGTTAACACATAAATGGGCATTCACAAGGAAAACTGGAAATTTTATTATATCAACTAATTTCAATCTTAATAACACAGGTAATGCATGTGATTATCCGTGTGGACGATACCTAACATCGGAGTATATGTTAAGCCAAATTGAAAATGAAGAAGACCTCACCGTTCAAGCGTGTGCAGACATTCTTTATGCGGTCCATGCAGAGGGTTTGCAATATACACTCTTTAGCAATATTTTTGATCCAGTAAATCTTGCTATGTATTTAAATTACGGAGAAAATTATCAAAACCAGAAGAAAATCAATCTTTTAGACGTTTTGAGTCAAAAGAATTCATTCGAGTTGTACAACTCAAGTGAATTTTTAGGTGTGGACGGACATATCTTGGTGAAATCTGTAAAGATAGATGAGAAGTTCTACTCTTCTTCTATAAATTCACCTCTTTCTCCACTATATGTAGTCTTATTTGCTTTATGTGTCATCTATATCTATAAGAGAAAAGTAAAGTAATGTACTCTCCAAGATCAGACGACTTTACACCCCTTTCTCCTGATACTTTTAGCTATTTATCCAATGCTCATTACCATAGCCAGTGTATTTCATTCACAATATCTAATAAACCTTTAACAACATTTTTACTTTCTTGTTTTAAAATATCAGTACTTACAAGATATATTCAAAACTTAACGCTAATACACTGGTTACGCCTCTTGGACGCTATTATTTAATAAAAACGGAAGAACTGATTTTTTTTACATTTTTTATCGAAAAAAACCTTTGTACGATGAGTGGTAGAATATTTATTAGTTTAACTATAAAGGTAATTTGAAAATTAGGAGTATAATAATTTGGACAACCATTTCCTTTTTTCATCAGTGTATTCCTAGTGTATTATTCTTCTCATATTCTTGATCTTGATCACCTGAATTCCGTATCTTTAAGTTTCTGGATTATCATTTATTTGAGGTGATTGCTAGTAAATCAGAATAAGAGACATCGATTAGATCACTATTCATGATTTGGAATAAATTACGGTAATAATCACATTGATCTTGAAGTTTTGACGTATCAATTGTACCATCACTATCAATAGCTTCAACTTCAACAAATTTACCTAAATTTTTGACTTCATCAATATGAAATTTTACATTTTCAATAAAGAAAATTTCACGCTCTTTATCTACTACAGTCAAAATTCCAAGTGTCTTTGTTAAGATATTTTTTAGGATAGAAGCATTTTCTGGATCAAGTGGGTAAAGAAGGACATTTGATTGCTTAAGATCTGCAACATCAGGCCTTTCATAGTGAATCAGTACTGTCTCAATATTTCCTTCCCTAATTTTCAATCGTCCTGAAGACACATGGAAATAAGTATCAATCTGATGATCTTTTCCTCTAAATTCTGCATTTCTGGCTTTTAATATTTCACGGATCTTATTAGGATTATTGGATACAGCTTTAAACTCAATATTGATAGGTACCATCTATTACAAATTCCGTATTACCTCAATGGCTTTTTCTGTTGATCTAGCTGTTTCGTCTGAAGTGTTAAATGGCAATTTTATAACCTTCATACCTCTACTCCATGCAGGATATGCTGATTCAATTTCATGTAAGAGCTCCAAATATCCTACCTCTAATTCCTGCAAATAAGCGAGTGGTACAAGATCACCACGTTCAGCTTTTCGATCTCTATTCCGTATTCGTTCTCGTGCCTCTCCAGGAGTGACATCCATAAAAATTATAATGCTAGGAGGAATAAGAGAGTTTGTCATAACAGAGTAGGCTCGTTCATATATAGCCCATTCGATTCGATCCATTTTTCCACTTGTATAAAGCATTTTAGCAAAAACACGATCACCTGGAAGGCCTCTATCGATTACTACTCCCCGTCCTGTAATTGATTCAAATGATCCAAGTTTTTGTAATGCAAACCGACGATGAAGTAAATCTATCTGCATAGCAAAAGCCCAGCGATCCTGATCTTTATAAAACATCTCTAATAATTCTAAATTTACTGGTTCGTAAATTGCACGGTAATTTAGTGTTCTAGAAATGGTTTTAGTGAGTGTTGTCTTTCCACATCCAATTATACCCTCAATCCAGACAACAGGTTTTGGTTCTGATTCAAATAATTTATCTAGTTTTGTTTCCATGCGGTGAACAACCGTTAAGATTAGGAGATTTTTATCTTAATATCCAATATTATGAGTTTCTTATGAGGGATAAAGGGTATCTGAAATTGTGAATTTTGAGGAATAATGCCTCTTAGACTCTATTTTCATTGATTTATCCCCTACAATGGTGGAATGAAACAATATTCTTGATTAATAATATTTTCCTCTCTTCTGATAGTAGTACCTAGATGGTACGGTGTTAATAACGATAATATGAGATAAAAAATATGATTTAATCACAAAATAAAGGGTGCCTTTAACGCGAGGAGAATTAATTAAAATATGCCTTAAATATCAATTTTGATGAGATATTCAAAGATATCTCTTATATTAATTACTCGAACTGGATCATCTTTAATAATTACATAAGTAAAACCCCTCACATCAAGAAGATGTAACGCATCCACAATTCTGTCACTCGCTTGAAGTGTTATTGGATTTTCTCCCATTGCTTCTGATATGGGTTTGTTAACATTTATGGGGGATTCATTACAGACC
>JAEOSP010000422.1 GCA_016840305.1 Candidatus Hodarchaeota archaeon | reverse complement strand
CTTTCTAGATTGAAACTACTTGTAATTTACTAAAAAGCGATTTCAAGGTGAATTAACCAGTGTAATTCCAAAAACAGTTATTTCGTGGTGTTTTGAACTGAGGACATACGAAAAAAAAAATGAAAGGGGTGAAGTTTTTTAGAGTAAAATCTTGAATATCGGATTTATTTCTTATAAACTTCTTTGTAATATCCAACACTAAAAAGAACAAATAGGAATGCAAGTACGAGAACATTTACCCATCCAAAAACTGGGTAATCCGATGTGAACATACCAAAGATCATTGCGATAATACCTAGAGGAAGCCATACGAGTTCAATTCTTACAAGTATTTTTACTTTCTCCCAATCTGGATCTAATAGAGCAAGAATAGATCCAGAAGTTAATCCTATAATTGCTGCTCCAAAGACACGATTTACAGGATCAAATACACTTGGTTCCCATCCGATTGCTGAAGAAAAAAGGTCTGGGATGAAAAAAAACGATAAACCAAAAATAAATCCTATTATAATGTGGAAAATGAACGTATTTCTTAACCATTTTGAATATTCTGCCAATCTTAACACCAAATTTGATTTAATATCATGAAAACTCTTAATCCGTAAAATATTTCTGATTCGATCTCCTTTCCAAGGAAAGGTTGATTTTAGTAGTTTTTACTATTTATAAACCCTGTCAGCAAATCTACCAATCTTTCAAATTAGCTTTTTTATTGTCAGTAAATGAGGTAAATGGAAGTTCGCAAACCGATTCTTGTTCTGATTATGTCTCAATTTGATTTAATTTCTGTATTTTATTTTTCCTCATTATTCTCCATGCACCGTAGTTTTGAAAAAGGAAAGAGATTAACAATGTGTATACTACAACTTTTTGTGTAGTTGCCCGAATAATGAGATGAGTAGGGGTAATTATGATTGGAACAAATAATGATAGACTTCCGTAACCAACGATAACAAAAAATAATATTAGATAACTTATGGTATATTTTCGAGCAAATCTACTATCTTTTGAAGTTAGCATAAAGGCAATCCCTGATACGATTGCTACTAATGTAAATCCTGTTATAACAAATAAATCATGAATAAGAGGAAGTAGATTTGCTGGAGCAAAAGCTATTCCAATGAAGGCGACAACAGAGCATTTTCCGATTAATGATGCTAGTTTTCCGTATTTTTTTCCTTCAATAGTATCAGCAAACAACTCTGGTAACACTAAAAAGTACCCCAAGAATGAAAGGCCTAACCCTATTAGAGTAAGAAAAAAGATAACTGCTGAAACTGTATTAATTTCTCCTGAGTATGAAATTGTTCTGCCTAGATCACTAAAGAAGTTGGAAAAAAAGGAATATCCTTTACTTGCTGGATCAAGTCGTGTTCCTCCCCGATAGGTGAACATGGCAATGATAGACAGGATTAAAAACTGCATACTACCAACTACGGTTAAAGGAAAAATATGTTCTTTTGTTATTCTCACTGATTTCCATCCTGTTATGAGGATAACTCAGATTTGGGAATTTGAGTTTGTACTGTACCATCACTCTGTCCAATATAAGCTTTTGTTGCCATTTTTACAAATAATCCTGAATCGACGACTCCAGTCAATAATTTCAACTGGGAATGTAGCTTAGTGGGATTAGCTATAATACCAAAATCTACATCAATAATAAAATTCCCATTATCGGATACAACTGGTCCCATCTTAGATTTTGCCATTCGTAAGATAGGAACGCCACCTAAAGCTTTTAGTTTATTCTGCAATGGTTGTTGTGCCTCTGGGATAATTTCTACTGGGATACCTGTTCTCCATTTCTCACCTAACTGGGAAGATTTTTTCCTCCAGTCAACAATTACTATGAAGCTCCGAGAATTAGATGCTACGATCTTTTCTTGAACTAAGCAACCACCACCACCCTTGATTAAATTTAGTTCATCGTCTATTTCATCAGCTCCATCGATTGTTAAATCAATTTGAGAAAATTGATCTAAACTTCCGATAGATAATCCTTGTTCGATTATAAGTTGTTTAGATTGATAGGATGTTGGAATACAAACAAGAGTTGATTTTATTTCTCTATTCATTTTCCCTATTTTTTTGATTGTATGTACTATTGTCGATCCACTCCCAATACCCAAAATCATATCCTTCTGAATATTTTCTTCTACTGCTGATTCAGCAGCTACCTTTTTAGCTTGTTCAATTGTTTCTTCGTCCATTATGTAACCTCTTCTGGACAGAGCACTTGCTTTTTCAGAGGAGGATTAGAAACCAGAAGTAAACTTAAAAACTTATTTACTTTAAGAAAACCACTTTAATTGAAAGGATCTTCTTCAATTTTTAATAAAATACTAAAAAGAAAAAAAAATTGGAATGATCATGTGTTAATGCCAATGCCACTGTTCTGTTGGTTCAATCTTCGGTTCTTGACCAAACTTTGCTTCTAGAGGATGAAGTTTCTCGACAAGTTGCGATATTATCTTCAATCTTCCATCATTCACCTTCTTTATGTCTCTAGCTTCCACCTTTTCTCGTTCCTAGATCTTTAATGAAATTTTGTTTTCTTAAGGATCCATGAATCGAATTGAGACTTTTCTTCATAAAGAAGGTTACTACCTGAGTGCTACTCTCCTTTAGGTGTTATTTGGTAAGAGTTATAAACCTCAGTGATTGTAATCTCACTTCAGAGATGATTTTCTCTTTTTTTCAGTAAAATAGCAAGTAATTACTCCTGAAGATATCTACTTTTAGACAAAAGTTTCGAGAATTCCTATTTAAGCATAACAATTAATCCTTTAAATGTTGAATAATAGTGTCTACTCGCATTAAGGAATCGAAAGATCCCGTAAAACTTGTACGTTCAGGGATTTTTGCCTTAAACAGGAAAAAATGGGCGAAAGCAGCTCGAAAATTTGAATTGGCACTAAAAAACGAAGAAATTCAACAAAATGCAATTATTTGGGCTAATTATGGAGTAGCTTTGACAAATCTGAAGAATTATCATGATGCACACAGCGCTTTTCTTGCAGCAGTTCAATTAGAGGGGAAGAATGGGGAGCTTTGGTTAAAAAAGGGATTAATTGAATACCAATTAGAATTATATCAAGATGCAGAGAAGAGTTTCAGTCGTGCAGAAAAATTAGATAAAAACAATGATGAAATTCCAATCCTTATTAGTCGCTGTTTCCACAAAAGAGGTGATTTGAAAAAAGCGATTAAAACCCTTGAGTCTTCTCGTAAAAGACATTCTAAGTCAGCTAAAATTCCTATTGAACTTTCTAAGCTATTAGAAGGTGCAGGGGAAACAGAAAGATCACATATGGTGCTTCTCACGGCTATTCGTGATACAGAGCACTCTGATCCAGGTCTTCTCCTTGGACAACTACTCTTGGACGACCAAAAGTACGATAAAGCAATAGAAGCATATACACAAGTTTTGGAACGATTTCCTGATTCAACTCATGCTCAATTTGGAGTGGGAATAGCTCACCATGCAAAAAGGGAGTATAAACAAGCATTACAAGTTTATAACAAAGTTATCACAATGTATAAACCCAGAAAACCTCCTCAAAATCTGTACATTAATACAGCCAAAGCATTAAAGGAATTAGGGCGGACTAAAGAGGCAATAGATGCGTTATACAAAGCGAAAAAGTTAGGAAAATCATCTCTTGACACTTCTTTACTCTTTGCTGAACTATTTCTTGATTCAAATAGACCTGATAAAGCAAAACGTGCTTTAGAAGATGCAGTATTACTAGATAAAAAGAATCCTATAATCCGTTTCTACTTGGGAATGACAAATCTTCAATTGGAAAATATTGAAGAAGCAAAGAGACATTTTACACATAGCGTCGAAATTGATCCAAGCTTTCATGAAAGCAAAATTCAGCTTTCAATCCTCGCTGTTAAGGAAAAGAAACTCCAATATGCTTATTCATTGGTGAATGAGGTTATCAGTGAAAATCCCGAGCATTTAGGTGGAATACGTTTAGCGGCGCAAATTGCTTTTGATTTACGCGATTTTCGCCGAACTATCGAATTAATAGAACCTCTGGTAAAAAATTCTCAGATTAATCTCTCCGATTTAGAGATTCTCTTGAATTCTTGGCTAATGTTAAGTCAACCTGAGAGAGCACATGCATTCATGAACAAATTATTATCAGAGAACAAAGAAATTAAAACGCAACTGAAAACTATTGCGTTTTTTGACCAGTTCCTTCAATGAAAAAGTGATAGAGAATGGTTTTCGACTTATCCAATAAGACCCATCTTATTATGGATTGCGATGGAGTCCTCTGGAAAGGCAATCAACCCGTTCCAGGTGCTAAAGAGACGCTAGAACAACTTGAGTACCAAGGATTTCAATTAGGATTTGTAACTAACAATTCCAGCCTTTCACGTAAAGGTTTTTCTCAAAAATTCCTGAATTTAGGGTTTAAATCCGAGAATTATACAATTTTAAACTCAGGTTATGGGGCAGCAGTTCATCTTAAGGCAAATTCACTGACTAATATCTTTATGATTGGTGAAGTGGGTTTAAAGGAAGAATTAGAGGAACAAAATCTCATTGTAAGTGAAGTATACAAACAAAATTTACAAGCGGTATGTATTGGATGGGATCGAGATCTAACATGGGCTAAACTAGCCGATGGTATGTGGGTTATACTTAAAAATAAGGGATTATTCGTTGCCACAAATCCTGACAACAGTTTTCCTTTTGAAAATCGATTAGTACCTGGAGCAGGTGCTGGTATAGCTGCTCTAGCCAATGCATGCGGGAAAGAACCTGATATCATGATAGGGAAACCTAGTCCATATTTACTCAACTTAGCAATGGAAGAAATGGATTGTAAAGACTCAAGTAAGGCTGTATTCATTGGTGATAGACTATCCACCGATATCAAAGCAGGTATTAATGCAAAAATGGACACAATCCTTGTAACAGAAACAGGAATATCAGAGCATCATTTGAAAAAAACAATATTACCCACTTATACTCTTGAATCAATTACAAAAATAGATACATTGCTGTAGTTAATTCCAATATTGTTGCCAATGGACCGTGTATAAATGCGAAGACAATTAGGTTTCAATCGAAATCGGTTTATTTTGTTGTTTATTATTGTAATTTCAGTATCAGGCAGTTACAGCAGAAGTTCAGCAATTTTATTAGAGAAAAGTATTGAACCATCGTTCTTAGCCAAAACTTCCTCTCTAATAGATAAGAATCTCAATGGATTACCTAATTTCCAATCAGAGGTTCTGATAGAAGAGGGGGTTCTGCTTATCACGAATGATGAAGGAATTGATGATTATTTTACAAGTGTTTTGGATTTAATCAATCCACTAACAGAGGAAGCAGGATTCACAGGTAAAAACATTACGATTGCTATCCTTGATTCTGGTATTAACGATAGTATATGGATTAACAGTGAGAAAATAATCAATCGATCTGTAATAGCTGAAAATACAACGGCATATGATGAAATTGGTCATGGAACTCAAGTAGCAAGTATTATTAGTAAAATAGCACCAGGATCAGAGTTAATTAGTATAAAAATTTCTGATCAAAATGGTATAATTGAAAATAACTATGTAGATGAGGGGATTCGTCTAGCTCATTCATTAAACGCATCGATAATACATGCCTCCATCGGTTCCCCAGATATTTTTGCGATTAATACTACTTTGATTGAAGAACTCTCAGAGGATAACATTACTCTTGTATTCGCAGCTGGAAATGATGGTCCATTCGGAATGAGCATTACATCCCCAGCAATATTCGAAAATGCTATTGCTGTTGGAATGGCTTTCAATCAAACTCATGTCCCTTCTGGTACATCCGCAGGGCCTAGACCTTCTGGATTGTTAGGTCCTGATATTCTCGCTCCAGGAGTGGCTATACCAAGTTATTCAAATACAGGAGAGGCTGTAAATGTGACTGGTACTTCATACGCAGCTCCATTTATTACCGCTGGTGTTGCACTCCTACGAGAAGCTTTTCCTGCCGCATCACCCACACTTTTAAAGACAGCTATTGTCGCTTCCGCT
>JAEOSP010000421.1 GCA_016840305.1 Candidatus Hodarchaeota archaeon | reverse complement strand
CCATAATCGTGGACTTCTTTTCATGAAATTTGACCTTACCAGAGAATTAAACCTTTCTAGGTGCTTTAACTTCATCCAGTATGTTTTGGATTACTGATTCAGAAGAAGTACCAGATAGCCATGATCCAACTTCTAAAACAATTCGATGGGCTAAAGCAATAATAGACATATCTTTTACCTCCTGCGGTGTAACGAAGTTACGATTATCCAACAAAGCATTTGCGCGTGAAAGAGCCATTAAATCAAGGGACCCCCTGGGTGAGGCACCGACCTTAATGTGATGTAACTCGCGAGTCTGTTGCACAATTTCGACAATATATCTTTTAATATCTTCTGAGACTTGGATCGACTCAACAGAACGCTGCATTTGCCAAAATGTTGATCTATCTGTAATTTGTTGAACATCAAATCCTTTAGTTTGACGTTGGATACGATTTGAAAGAATCTCTTGCTCCGCGTTTTTGGAAGGGTATCCAATTCTAATTTTTGCTTGAAATCTATCTATTTGTGCCTCAGGTAAAGCGAATGTTCCTTCTAGTTCTAGAGGATTCTGAGTTGCAACGACTAAAAATGGTTTATTAGTATCTATCAGAGGGTAAGTTGTGCCTCCTACTGAACACTGGTACTCACCCATAGCTTCGAGTAATGCAGACTGTGTTTTTGGTGTTGCACGATTTATTTCATCTGCGAGAACTATATCAGAGAACAATGGACCTTTTTTGAATTCAAATTCATTGTGTTTTTGATTGTAAATTTCTGCACCTGTTAGATCTTGCGGTAACAAATCAGGGGTGAACTGAATACGTGTGAAATCACATCCCAGAGTGGATGCAAAGGATCTGCAAATCATCGTTTTTGCTAATCCTGGATAATCCTCAAAGAGAATATGTCCATCAGCTAAAAAAGCAGTCATTATTTTTTTTAGCACTTCTTTCTTGCCAATAATGTGCTTGTTTATTTCATGCAAGATATGTTTACTAATCTCTGCAGTTTCTTCAATATTTAACATTGTTAGATTTACTCCAATTTAGGAAATATTTTGACATCGTATAGGGAATCTACTTCTGTTAGAATCTTTAATATTTCTTCATACAGAATTTCAGAGGATTCTTTCCTTCGCTTAAACCGTCCTGAAGAACTTTTTTTCCGAGTATTCTTCAACCACTCTTCTGGATCTTCTAGTAATAAAGATAGATTTGAGCTTAGGTCTCTTTTGGATACAAAAAAACGTATCTGGTTATTTTCGTTTAGAAGCTCACTTAGTTTTTCTACAAGTGCTAATTGACTATTTGCTGTTGGTATGAGTGCCAGTTGCAAATAGCTAGTAAATGATTTACTGTAAGATCTTGCAGGATCCCGATATTCAGAATCTCCTCTTCTAAACTGATATATTTGACTTATATCAATATCCTGAGACCAAATCGATCTAATTGCCCTCCATACCAAGAATGATAAAATCAGAACTATTATATGAAATATTAATTCATAGTAAGGTTCAATTAGGTTAATTACATCAATGAGGTTCATTGATCCTCCTCCTCCTCCTCCTCCTTGAATTTCTGCTCAGACTTGGCAATCGAATCTCTAATTATTTCTTCTTGAGCAAAGATTATGGATCTAGCTATATTCTTTGCAATTTCTACTTGCTCATTTGTCATCTCATTTTCTGAAAATTTTGCCTCTTCAAATATTTGGGTTAATTCATCGATATCCTGAGGTTGAATGAGTTCCTTGTTAATTACATCTTTTAAAAACTCTATAGGAGTAAATGCAGGTGAATCATCAGCTCCTCTTTCCTCTAGTTTTGTCGATGCTTGATAATAGCATTCTAAAATTGAACGAGCTAAATGTGTTCTTTCAACTTCAGTTTTTTCAACTTCTTCAAGCTCGATCACGTCCTCTGAATCGATATGAGATCTATATCGAATCAGAAGTAGAATTAAAAGCGGTAGAAACAAAATCATAAAGATTAGAGCATTTCTTGCATTGTTGAGTAGGTCACCTATTAATTGTGAATTAATAGAAGGATATTCATTGCTGGGGAATGTTACATCTGGAGGATCTTCAGCTGATGTTGGATTTGTATTAGGCATTGTACTTGTTAATGTGATAGTATCATTTTCAGGGATCTCATTATCTAATATAGAGGGAGCTGCAATTGTAAACATAAAAACAAAGAGAATTGTGAAGAATGATATATATCTCTTGATGGGTATGTTATATCCTTTTGTTTTTACTGATGCCTTCTGGAAGAATAAGTATATAACTGTAAGGAGAGGTAGAAAAATTCCTAGTGCTTCGAAAACTGTGTTTCTCAGAATAAATATTGGACTAATTCCACTAACACGCATTCCTATTGATAACTGCTGCTCTGCTGCAATCTGAGCAAAGCTTACCCCTAGCAAAAGAAGGCATAAAATAAGGAATTCCCTGCGATATAAGAATCCAAAGTCTCTTGAATCCACGTTTAATCCTAACTCATTACTCTGTGTAAATAACGATTTTTTATCTGGATTTTAATACACTTTTCTCTATATGCAATATATCATGAATATCTAATCAGCTAAGAACAAACAAACAATAAAAACAATCTCCAACAAAATTTATGACAATCATACTCCTAATGCTCATATATGTTTCTTTACTGGTTAGATAAAAATCGATTTGGAGGCTCAAGTGAACCATTAATTTCCGATCTTCCTTTCCTCCAAAGCATCGAAATAAGTGGTATTGTGTGCTTACAAGAGAAAAAAAAGTCAGAAGAACTTGCTCAACTTCTCAATATTGAGTATTTACATCGGCCTGTTCCTGATTTTGATATCCCATCGAAAACGGATATAGAGGAGATAATTGAGTTTTTCAGACATCTTCAAGAAATAAAGCCCAAAATTCCAATATTAGTGCACTGTACTGCAGGTAACGGCCGTACTGGAACAATTTTGGCGTCTATTATCAAAATTCTCGATGATCTACCTGCAGAATTAGCTATCAAGAAGGTTCGCAAGATAAATCCATTAGCTATAGAAACTCCTGAACAAGAGAAGTTTGTAAGGGATT
>JAEOSP010000420.1 GCA_016840305.1 Candidatus Hodarchaeota archaeon | reverse complement strand
TTACTTTATAGCAGAAAGGTTATTTTAAAGGTCAGGTGATAAAAATGTGATGAACTAATTCGTTAGACTTAAAAAGGCCAGTGAAGTGAAGTTACTCATCAATCGAGTTCCAATAAGGAGTAATTATCAAATATATTGGAAATTGTAAATTCTTATAAGTAGTTTATAAATGACGGGTTTTTTGAGATTTCAGATATATAAACTAGGGAGGGAATCATTGACAGATTGACATTTTAATTCAGAATGGAAGTTATGAAAATGGCAAAAGCAAAAGAAGAAATCCCATTAGAGGAACCCGTTCCTTCTAAAAAGGAAAAAAAATCTAAGGGGAAAAGTAAAGAAGAAGTTAATTTCCTGAGTTCTGTCTCTGGAATAGGTCCAACCACTAAAAAACGATTAGAGGATGCTGGTTTCGGTACTAAAGAAACTATTGCGCTAGCTACCAGATCTCAACTAGCTGAAATTTCAGGCATTGCAGAAAAAACAGCTAATCTGCTTATAAGAGAAGCTCGCTCACTATTTGATTTAGGTTTAAAATCAGGCACAACGTATGCAGAAATGGGTAAATCAAGGGAATTTTTAACCACTTCATCTGTAGCCTTTGATGAGTTAATAGGTGGTGGATTTGAAACGGGATCTATCACAGAAATCGCAGGTGAAAATGGATGTGGCAAGACCCAAATAAGTCATCAACTTGCAGTAAACTGTGTTAGTAAGTTCAACAAAGATGTTATTTGGATTGATACAGAGGGAACGTTTCGTTTCAACAGAATAAAACAAATGGCCGATGCGTTGGAAATTGATCCTGATTCTATTCTTTCACGGATCACTATAGGTAGAGCATTCAATAGTGAACACCAAATGGCATTGACAGAAGAAGCTTTGACTATGGTTCCGAATGTGGGGCTCATAATTGTAGATTCTTTGATGTCACATTTTAGATCAGAATTTGCAGGTCGATCATCACTGGCAGAACGTCAACAACTAATTGGGAGGTATTTATCATTTATTGCAAAGCAATCAGAGATAATTAATTGTGTTGCAGTTGTTACAAATCAAGTATCAGCAAAACCAGATGCTTTATTTTTCGGTGATCCGAATAAACCTATTGGAGGAAATGTTGTTGGCCATACTGTTACCACGCGTATTTTTTTACGAAAAGGAAAGGACACAAAGCGCACAGCAACACTTACAAAGAACCCAGAACTCCCTGATGGGAAAATTGAATTTTCTATTGATACAATTGGAGTCAGAGATTATTCAAAGACATAATCCCTCCTTTTTTCTTGGAGTTGGCTTGGAACGAAAGCAGTACTGAACATCCTTGAAGATAATTCTATTCTTCTTCAAATCCAACATCCAGAGGAGGGGGCTCTTCATACATCTACTGGATCCCTTATTTCCTTTTTTGCGATTCAACCTTCACATGATTTGGAAAATGCCGCTAGCAACTTGTTTCGTGTCACAGCTCAACCAGGAGTTCAAGTTATTAGAAATATTTTCACGGCACTCCCAAAGAATGCTCGGGGGTACATGAAGAACGAAACTTCTTACTCAGCGATTTCTCTGCTTGTTAGAATTATCTATCGTTTTAATATCAAATCTGATCGGATTCTTCCTGTCATTTTACGTCATGTACGCAAAGAATTTGTGAAACGTCGATCAATGACTCATACAATTCTACATGGATTGGGTTTTGAAATTACACTAGTTGAGGGGAAGAAGATCATAGATCTTCATATCAAAGGAAGAAAGGCTAAAGAGGGAATTACAGTATTTCCATCCATTTCAGGAACAAACTCCAAATTAATTGAAGGTTTTCTAAAATTAGATCGGGTTCCTTCTAGGTTTTTTCAAGATTTTACAGCCCCAGATTTACCCGTTATTCATCGAATTGGTTCTAGGGTTGATGATCCCTCAAAAGTAGTTGGTTTTCCTCATATTACTAATGGAAATATACTTCTTTGTGGAACAGATAATTTAGAAATCATTAGTCTTCTTCAAACACTTACATGCTCCTTTAATGGCACAAATACTGAAGCTGTTTTCATAATTGATACTCATAATGAATTCAACGGACTAGTGCGATATTATCAAGAGAAACCACCTTCTTTACAAGGAAAAAATCTACAGGTGTTTCAATTAGGACGAAATATGTACATAAATCTTTGTGATGTTGTCATTCCTTTATCGAAAGGGGGGAAAAAGCTAGATCTGAAAACAGTAGGCGCTTGGAAAGCATATATCATAAGTCAAATTCTTCTAGGATCGTTAACAACCTCATTTTATCTCACTTCAAGGTTTGCAATACCATTAGAAGCACAAATACAAAAAAGGGCTAAACTAAGTTCGGGCTCATTTACTCTCGAAGATGTAAAATTCACTATAGGCGATACAACAGTACAAGAAGGAAGTAATGAGCAAGAAAATCCAGTAGATAATATATATGCTGATATGATGGCAGTAGAACAAATATCAGGTATTCTTGATCATTTTAAAGCGTTTCCTGAAGTCAATTATTCAGCCTTCACAGGTCACTTCAGTAATACTTTAGCAAGGGCTGGAACGATCACAGTATTCCAATTCGGTTCCCAATCACCACTAGTTAAACGTGCAGTCGTTGCTTTTTTACTCCAGTTTTTATCAAATACTGTTACCAACAATTTAGTCGTCTTTCCCCATTCAGATGAATTCATAGGTCAAAAAACATCATATTCCAACAGGTCACAAGAAGCCGTTCCAGCAAGTTTTATTGACTCCATTAACTCGTTAGCAAGAGATAATGTCCTAATTCTTGGCAGTCAGAGTCTCCGAGGTTTAGCACAGAAATTAAATTCATTTGATGAGATTAAAAACCAAATTTATCTTCATTTAGCCAACTCTGAGGATCGTGATTTAATAATCACAAAACATCAGTTACCAGCAGGAAAAAATAAATGGGATTCTCATCAGAGAATAGGAATCGTTGAAGGAGAAGGTCTTTTATTTCGTCTTGATACCCCCTCTAATATCGCATATCACTTCAGGTTAACTAAAGATAATGAAATACCAGTAGATCTTAACCCCATTAGCACTAGCGCAGCCAAGCGCCGAGGATCAACAACATTGGGTTTAACACCTAAAAAATACCATTTATTGATGAGAATTCTTAAGATCCTTTATCATGGACCATATAGAGCAAATGATGCTATTAAGATTATTGAGTCGGAAATTAAAGGGGAATCAATACTAAGACAATTAGGTTCTCTTGATCTTTATAGAGAAAGCACAGAACTAGGAGTAACATATTGGGTAATGACATCTAAAGGGAGAGATTTCTACCAAGATCAATTAAACATCCTTCAAAACCTTTCTACAGCGACTTCAAGTCATGAGATAGACAAAGTAGCTGAAACATTAAAGAAATTAGAGAAATTTAATGAGATATCAGATTCTGACGGTGAAAAAGAGAACACAAGAGAAAAAGTGAAGACGTTATTAGGTAAGTTATTGAATCTGGTCTACCAAATTAGTGATACACCACCTTGGGAGCGAGTCGCAGATTATAGCGAATTGGTTTCAATAAATGGCCTTGAATTTCCTGATTTTCAGTTCTTATTTAATTCTGCAAATTCTTTAGCTACCAAGTTACTGCTAGATTTCAAAAATCTGAAGGAGAGTCTACCAGAGGACGTTTTAATACAAAAAGAGATTTCTTCCTCATTAGATATTTCCAGTAATACAACCTCTCTTGATGATTTTCTACCTACAGATACTCTTCTATCTTTGAAGACAATATCAAAAGATCTAGAATTGGAACAATATCCAGAAAATGGCATAATCTCTATTTATTTTGAATTACACAGACAATTCGGAAAAAATTTACTGGTAGAGTTGAATAAAGGTCTTGAAAATGAAAATGGAAGCTAAACTACCACCCGCGCTCCAACTATTTCCACATTCAGAACTTCGATCATATCAAACACGATTTCTTCGATTTGTAGAGAAAAATCCAGAGGTTATAATACACGCACCAGTCGGATTTGGGAAAACATTAATGTCATTAGTCAGTACATTGCCACTTGTTCAAAATTCGGGTCTATCAACATCTCAATATCAGCTTTGGATATTCGTTCGTACAAAAGCTCAGATTTTTCATGTATTTTTGAAAGAGATAAATAAGATTGCTAACAGCAGAAAATACGGATATCTTACTGTAGTTCCATTGATTATAAAATCAGATTTATGTGTAAAACTTGATAAAATTCCTCACTTCCATAGAGGAGTTTGTGTGAATATTAGGTGTCCTTTTCTTGAAAAAGCCCAATCCATTCCAGAGGAGGATCTCTCTGCAATAGTAGAACAAATACCTATCACTTCTCATAGTAGGGGAATCAATATTGAATCCTTCAGAGAATCATTAATTGATTTCGGTTGTCCGTATTATGTCATAAAAAGATGTATACCATACTCTAATATTATTATAACCACACATACGTATTTACGTAATAAAAATCTTCAGAATTTGCTTTTTAATATGCTCTCACGTGGTGTTTTCACTAAGAAGGTATGCATTATCGATGAGGCACATAATTTTTCTGCAGATTTTGAAGCAGAGATAACACTAAATGATATCCACAAAGCTCGGTCTGTTATCCCATTGAAAGTTTTTGATAGGTTACAAGAACTCATTCAAAATAAAAATGGAAAAGTAGATCGCCCAAAGAATTTATCTTCGAGTCCTATAGATGCATTCCTTGATCATCAATCAAAATTGTCTATTTGGGAACGATCTAATCTTCTCACAATCAAGGAATTCCTTGAAGCTCGGGGTGACTACTGGGTTTCAGAATCTGAAAAACTCCTCCAATTGAACCCTTTTCCGCAATCTACCTTTAAGTTTGTAAATAACAACTTCAATAAAATTATATTGATGAGTGGTACGTTTTTACCTATCAATTCGTACAAAATTCTTTATGGTGTCAACAATTATGCTCATCTACGTATTCCTAGTGATTTCCAATATAGTATGAATGGAATAATGTATCATCGGAGATTTACTTCAAGGTATCGGGAGAGATCCACTCACACCTATAAAGCGATGGCTTCTGTAATTGAAAGACTTCATCAAAGTAATCCATTTCATACAATCGTCTTTGCAACGTCTCATGATTTAAAACAACAAATTCATGCATTGACTTCATTTCCAGATACGTATATAGAAAGACCAGGTCAATCACTGAATTTTATTGAAGATATTCAGGAGAAAAAACATGAGTGTATCTTCGGTGTAATAGGTGGTCGGCTTAGTGAAGGAGTCGAAATTCTCCACCCTCAAACAAAACGATCTTTACTCACCCTTATTATTATAGCGGGAATTCCATTCACGAAACCTGATGCTATTAATAATCTTATTAAAAATCTATATACTCAAAGGTGGGGATTAAAAATGGCTAATCACCTGACCCAATTACCTATAACTCGGGGGATGTCACAGGCAATAGGACGTGGTATCCGATCTGAAACTGATTTTGCGGCTAGCTTAATATTAGATTTTCGAGCAGTAAATCTTAGGTCAATGCTCCCTCCTGTTCGAATCTTTCGTGATATTCAGACAATGTATAATGCCTATGATATTTTCTTTACCAGAATGAAACGTATATTTAATATAAGTTCGTCTTAAGCAAAATCACACATTTTTCGCAATCATAACTTTGTATAACTATAAATTTCCGTTCGTTTCAAGTTTAAGGATCTCAAATTAAACCCCTAATCTTAGATTTGATTAAAGTTTTAAGATGTTCTACATATTGTACTAATAATCGTGACTATTCGTGTGAAATATTATTTTGAACAAGTCTTTTGATGAATATGAATGAGTTGACTAAATTTATTTCCATAATGGTTTGAAATTAATTATATTCACATCATTTGATTTTAATTAAATAATAGAATATTCAAATATGTTCATTTTTCCTTAAACCAACATGTATCATAAGTAAATATGATCAATAGGTGAATTTTTTTCTATTATGCTATATTTGCTAGTTTTTTACGTTATTATTTCAAATTTAAACGTACAAGTATTTTATTCACTAATGTGTTACATTTAAATTCACACTCTGCGAATTAAAACAAATTTTGCCATTTAATGCTAAAAGAAGATCAGAAAATTGAAATAGAAATATCTAATACAACCAAAAAGTATATAAACAGATTAAAATCTAGTATAATTAGGAACTATTCCTAATAAGTAAGATAAAATATTAAAGGTGAATAAAAAATGAGTTTAATAAGAACTAATAGAGGTTGGATAATTAATCCCTTCAATACTTCCACTCTTTTCGAGAATGGAATTCAAAGATTGTTTTCAGACGTTTTCGGAGATCAGAAGCATTCAAATCAAACAGATCAAGTCTTTACTCCTCTAGTTGATATAAAAGAATCTGAGGATAATATCATTATTGAAACAGATTTCCCAGGATTCAAAAAAGAGGAGATTACCATTGAAATATCCCCTGATGCAGTTGAATTATCTGCTGAGCATAAAGAAGAGAAAAAGGAAGAGAATGAAGGGAAAATCCTTCGTCAAGAACGATATGCACAAAAATTCTATCGCAAATTTTCACTCCCAAGTTCGATTGATACTGAAAAAATCAATACGTCATTCGTAGATGGAACGTTGAAACTTGAAATTGCGAAACAACTGAACGCAGGAAAACGGAGAATTACCATATAACCTCCTTTTTTTATTTTCCTGCCCTTTCCTTTTTTAGAGAGTGAGTTCTTTTATAAAAGTGAAATAAACATCTAATGAGGTGATAAAACTGAGTCAAGTTCCCACAGATTATTATGATATTATTGGAGTCCCAAGCAATGCTTCTGTTCAGGATATTAAAAAGGCGTATCGCAAACTTGCTCTTAAATATCACCCAGACATGGCAAAAAAGAATGGTATCGATCCCAAACAAGCCGAAGAACGGTTTAAAGAGATCTCAGAGGCATATTCGGTTCTCTCAGATCTAGATAAACGACGATCTTATGATCAAAGTAAGAATCAACCCTTTTCCCAGCAATTTGGGACAACTGACCCCTCTGGATTTCGAATGGACATCGATCCTTTTGAGATATTTCGACACTTTTTCGAAGAGAGTGGGGACGAAGATTCATTTAATTCTTACAGTACAGACTTTTCACCTTTTTTGGGAAGAAATTCTCGTCAGACTAGACGTGTTTTTCCTCAACAAGGGTCTGATATCGAAATAACCGTCGATATTAAGAGATCTGAACTTGAAAATAGGAGTATGGATTTAGAAAAGTCATTAAAACTAAAAAGGAAATTCATCGATGGAACTGAAAAATCAGAGCAAATCAAGATCAAAATTCCCGCTGATGTAAAACTTGGTCAAGTATTACGTTATCCTGAGAAAGGTAATGCAGGAAAATTTCAAGGAAAAGTGGGAGATCTGTATCTGAATGTGAACATTGTGGAAGATATCCTTGATTTACCTGTATCGCTTTTTTTGGCTTTACGGGGAACAAATCTTACATTTAAAACTAGAAATGGAGAAAAAATCACAGGGATC
>JAEOSP010000419.1 GCA_016840305.1 Candidatus Hodarchaeota archaeon | reverse complement strand
TTATCATCAAGAACAGAGATGAGTTCTTTATGATAGACACAAACTAATCCACCTTGTCGTAAAATCTTGCAGGATGTACATACAAGCTCAATTGCACTAGGGATTCCTTGTTCACCTGTTGCAAGTAACAAACTCGTGACTTCTTTTCCAATTATCTTAATTTCATTACTCAAATTGGATTGGTTTTTTTCGTGATCATCTTTTTTCAAATATCCACTGACTACCGGTTGTGTTATTTTTAGTAAATTGGCGATTTGAACTTGGGAATAACCATTTTTTCGTAGTGATTTTGATATAAAGATTCTTATTTGGCTTATATATGGGTCTGTAATAATTTCACAAGGGAACTTCATCAAATAATTCCTTAGTATTGGGGGGTTATAATGGGGGGACATATTCTTTAAATATAAGTGTTATCACCAGTAGATCGGTGAAAAATCGTTATTCTTTCCTAATTATTTTCATTTTGTGTTCATCAGTCATTACTAATTCTCTCGAAATAGGAGTTGTGAGTTCAAAAACCGTTATTGATCAATCATCTTCGTTAAGTATTTATACTTATGATAGTCTTCTTGCAGATCCAGGATATGAATTTGACCGTGAATTTGAGCAGTTCGCTGGTCTGGCAAATAATTCAGTGGAAGTGGTTCTACTAGAAGATGCCGGAAGTATTGTAACAAAAGCAGTAGCTGAAAGGAATAGTCCGGTTGCAGATGTTCTTATCGGGATCGATAATGTGTTGATTGAAAAGGCTAGAGAATACGATATTTTAAGTCCTTATGAGCCAAATGGCTCGGAATTTATAAAAGCAGGATTAGTTGATTCATTGGCATCTGACTATCTTTTAACACCCTATGATTATGGAGTTATCAGTCTGTGGTACTTAACTGAGAAAGTACCCATGCTTTCTTCTCCAGATACATTTATGTTAGAGGATTTACTTGATACCGATCTAGCAAAATTAACAATTGTAGAAAATCCAACTCTCTCCTCACCAGGATTAGGTTTCCTTCTTTGGACGATAGCTATATTCGGTGATGAGACTGAAGAGATCGCTGGAATAATTGATGCAGATTTTGGAGATTGGGAAGAATATTGGAGGAGATTATCTGAGAATGTTCGCATTGTTAACTCATGGGGTGATGCAATTTCCCTCATGTACACAGAAGAAGCAAATAGACCTATGATGGTATCTTATGCTAGTAGTCCCGCATATGGCTCATGTTTATGGAATGATACATCAACAAAATCTGTGTTGAGTCATGAAAACGGCAAACAGTGGGGATGGCAACAAGTAGAAGGTATTGGCCTAGTTAAGAATGCACCACATGCGGATCTGGCAAAAACTTTTATTGATTGGTTCATCAGTGATACTCTTCAATCTCAGATACACCAAAATCAATGGATGTATCCTGCAATTGAAGGCATAGCACCTCCTGATTGCTACGATGCAGCTCTTGATCCAGCAACAATTTCACCACTAAACGATCGAATTCCTAGAGACAAATTAAAAAACAATCTAGATGATTGGTTAGACCGTTGGGAAATTGCTATTGTGGAAGGAACTGATATTGATGTGTTAAATAATTCCTTTGCCTCGTTTTTTATTGTTTTTATCTATCCAATAATTTTAAAGAAAAAGAAAAGAATAAACAAATAGCACGATTTTATAATGATGAATTTACGAATTATCCTCCAATCATCTGTTTTGGCCTTCCCAGTAATTGGATTTCTAACATATTTTTTCTATTGGCCATTAGGTAATATTGTTTATCTTGCAATTTCAAGTTCAATAGATGAGTGGTTAGATCTTCTAGAAAGCCCATTGTTTATTCGTTTTCTGTACTTCACATTCGTACAAGCGATATTAACAGTTCTTGGTTCTTTACTAATCGGAGTTCCGACTGGATATTTGTTAGCAAGAACTAGACCATATAGTATCAAATTATTACGATCTGCAATTACCGTCCCCTTTCTTTTTCCACCATTAGCAATTTTACTTGGTTTTGTGGTTTTATTTGAACCCTATGGGATCGTTTCCG
>JAEOSP010000418.1 GCA_016840305.1 Candidatus Hodarchaeota archaeon | reverse complement strand
TGTCAATAAAGAAGGTATTTGAAGTTATAATTAAATTGTAACGTAGAAACAAATAAACTCCATTGAAGAATCAACAAATTTCAATCTATTAATGGCAGCAAATAAGATGAATTTAGATCCTTTTAGCAAAGATTTGTTAATAATAGAAAAGGGGATAAGTAATGACTCTATTCCTTCAAGTCTCCTTGGATTTTACATTTGCTCATTCGAGGTCGCACATGGACTACAGATTCTCTATTCTTATCCCAAAATTTTGCGAAAAAACAATGATGAGTTAAATATTCTAAAAACTCATACCATTTGGAGAATTGAACACATTCCCCTCCGTATAGATCTGAAATTTTCTGAATTTATATATGCAGCATTTCAATTACACAAAAAAAAAGGAGAAAAAGTTTTAGCTACTCAAGATCAGCCCCTATATGGATTAGTTCTGAAGTTATGGAAGGATGGAGAACCTATATCATCTGATATACTTAAGGAATTTAAAACAGAACTGGAAGAAAATCATTGGCAGCATATTGAATTTCTTTACAAGAGAGAACTCATTAAATTAAATCCAACCCAACATCGAAGATATAAGGATCTATTAAAAGAATCAGATGGAATCGAACAGTCTATAAAGCAATTATGGAAGACCTTTAATAATAAAATCTTTCATTATCAAATTAACAAGGAATCTGTAACAGAAGAAATTGTTGATACAGCAATATTTCATCGGAGGAAGAATGACTCACAAGAAACATTTTTTCGTGAAAGAATCACGTTGAATATTATCGAAACTGTAGAAATGCCTGATGAATTCCTAATAATTCTTGTAAATCATTTAGATCATCTAGATAATGTATCAATTGAAGTATCAAGAAGAACAGACTTTTTTAGTGAGATTATGTGGGAACAAGTATTGGAAGAATGGCCAATTAAAGAAGAATTGATATTAGAATTTCCTCGTTCGCCAAAAACTGAAAATTTCCTTATAAAAATTCGTAGCAATGATCAAACTATTGCAATAAAATCACTGAAAACAAACTAAAGAGAAATATTAAAGGGATAGTTGAGTTCAAAAACTATTCAGTAATATATACGTATCAGATTCAACTCTATTCATCAAATGGAACTAAATATCTCATAATTTTCGAGGTCCTTTGGATTGCCAAAGAATAATCCAACGAATATAGAATCGTACCATCTTGAGGTAAAAGACAGATCATTCGGTTTTTTTATCTATTTTTATGATGAATCACAAGGACATGTATTATTATATAGTTTTCCAAGTGATCTCAAGAAGAATGAAAGTGAGAAATCAATACTAGCTATCCATCCAGCATGGTGGCATCAAGAAAAATTCATTAAAGCAGATAAGTTTTCAACGATGGATTTAGAGCTTAATGACGTCATTTATTCAGCTACTCTTTTCACTTGCAAGGCCCAAAGAGTGAAAAAGCGCGCAGGAATGGACGCTGAAAAGTGGACACAAGAGCGATTCATATTAATTGTGAAATCTCCCGCAGAAGTTTCATTTATCGCTCAAGAAATTTTACAGGAATTTTATTTTCGGATTAAAAATGAGATAGGGGACCATTTGTGCTATTTAGTTAAAGAAAGTCTAGAAACCAAAAACCAATCGTATGAAGTCCTAAACAAATCTGAAGGAACCAAAGAGGTTATCTCTAGGTTGGATGAGATTTGTCTTTTATTAACACCAAAGGCTCCCTTAAGTGCTCTAAAACCATTGTTAAAAGGTTCAAAAAGAAGATCAGCAAAAGAAACGGAAATTAAATTAAAATCGATCAATTCAACCTCTAAGAAAAAGATGAGATTCACAATATCGCCAAAGCTGGAAGCCTCGAAGAAAAGAAAACCGATACAAAAAAACCTCCGAATTATTTCAATGAGAAAATCTGGAAGCAATTTTAAAATATCACTGAGGAATAAATCCTCTATGATTCTAAGAAATGTCGTAATAAGAATATATGAATCAAGGGGATTCTTTAGTAAAGATAAAAAAATTGAAAAAATTGACAAATGGTTACCTGGGGAATCAATAACAGTGAAATTTAATCCCAAAGAAGATCCTGGGATTCTCTATTTGCTCAAAATTTCCGATGATGAGGAAATTATAAAGGTGAAAAGAATCGAAGAAAGGTTAGATTTACAGTGAATACTACAAAAGTGAAAGATCTGATGACACGAAATCTGATTGCAATTGAAGGGGAGGAAAGTGTAATAGATGCTTCAAAAACAATGATAGAAAATAAAATTGGATCTGTTCTTGTTTATGAAAATGAAATACCCATTGGAATTATAACAGAGAGGGATATTGTCCAAAAAATCATGATGGATTGCAAAGATCTTTGTGATGTTAAAGCCATTGAAATCGCATCAAAACAACTTATAACAATATCTCCCTTAGATTCAATTGAACACGCACTCGTAATAATGCATAGAAACAGAATTAAAAGAATTCCAGTTAAAGATCCGAACACTAATGAACTAGTAGGGATAATAACGACTCATGACATCATTGCGGCCTTTAACACCTTGGAACTCGTGTAAACAAGTTGTTATTCCTTTCGCATCAACTCAGAAAAAGATAAGACTTTAGATAGAAGCTTTCCACTTATATCTTTCAAAGTTAAAAGGTATTCTTTTTCTTCTCCATGGAAACGGGGACACTCAAAAGATAATTCTTCTTCTGGCTTCCAAGAGGCCACCGTATCTTTAAGTAACGTTTCTTCAAAGAAACCATGGACATGAGAAACATGTACTCGTACTTGAGTTAATTTCTTATCCGTAACATTCATCAGTTTCAAATATAACATTGTAGAACTTGGATAAATTGCAGCATCAGTGATAGTGATCTTTTCTCTGGGAAGAGCAAACTTAATCGGGGCCTCTTCAACTTTGGGGAACAAATCTTCATGAATAGCTGTGGCTGCGCACCGACCTGCTCCCATAGCTGAGATGACCGTTGCTGCTCCAGTAACAATATCACCACCCGCATAAACAAAGGGCTTACTGGTTCTTCCCATTTCATCAGTTACAATATTACCCCACTTATTAACTTCCAAATCTGGAGTAGTCATTGTAATCAGAGGATTTGCCTTATTTCCGATAGCAATCACTACTAAATCAACAGCTAAATCGAAATATTCGCCTTCAATGGGGACAGGACGAGCTCGTCCTGAGGAATCGGGTTCCCCTAATTCATATTTTTGACATTTAATTTTGTTCACTCTCCCAAATTCATCTCCAAAAATCTCAACAGGATTGGATAACAAGTTAAATTGAATACCTTCTTCTTCTGCATGATGAATTTCTTCTGCACGGGCTGGCATCTGTTCTCTCGCACGACGATAGACGATATATACATTATCTGCATCTAGACGAAGAGCAGTTCTAGCAGAATCCATGGCAACGTTTCCTCCTCCCACAACTGCAACATTTTTTCCACGTAGCAGTGGAGTATTATATTTAGGAAATAAATAGGCCTTCATTAAATTTGAACGGGTTAAATACTCGTTAGCAGAATATACACCTTGAAGGTTCTCCCCTGGAATGTTCATAAATACGGGTAATCCCGCTCCGACTCCAATATATACCGCATCAAAAGACTCCTCCGAAAAAAGTTCACTAATACTTTGCACACGACCGATAACCGCATTATATTCAAACTTGACACCTGAATTCTGAAGATTCTGGATTTCATACTTTACAATAGATTTTGGGAGTCGAAATTCAGGAATTCCATAAACTAATACCCCACCCCCAAGATGAAAAGCTTCGAAAACAGTCACATCATATCCGATTTGAATAAGATCTCCTGCTGTGGTTAAACCAGATGGCCCACTTCCGATAATTGCGACTTTTTTACCATTCTTTTTAACACGAAGAGGTTCAGGAATGAATCCACCCAATCTTTCGTAGTCAGCTACAAAACGTTCGAGATTTCCTATCGCAACTGGTTTTCCTTTCTTTCCTCGTATGCATAGACCTTCACATTGAGTCTCTTGAGGACAAACCCTTCCACAGATCGCAGGTAACACATTTTTCTCTTTGATCTTTTGAGCAGCTTCTAAAAACTTCTGTTCTTGGACGAGCTTAATGAACTCTGGAATTGGTACCCGAACTGGACATCCTTCAACACACTTCGGCTTTTTGCAATCTAAACAACGATTCGCTTCTTTAACAGCTATTTCTTCATCATAACCATATGGAACTTCGCGAAAATTACGCGCTCTCACCTCTGCAGGTTGAGTGGGCATTTCTGATTTTTCTATTTCCATTCGTTCCTTCACTTTCAAGATGATTCCTCTTCCTGAGTGTTTTCTAGATATTTTGCTAAAGAGCGACACTGGGGAGTAAAGTTTTGCATACTTAATGATTCATCACTAATGTAAGAGGTATTTCGTACTTGTATCAATTCTTCCCAATCAATTTTATGAGCATCAAATTCAGGGCCATCAACACATGCAAATTTAGCTTTTCCGTCATAAGACAAGCGACAGCTTCCACACATGCCAGTTCCATCAACCATTATCGTTGTAACTGTGGCGTAAGTAGGAATTCCACCTTTCTCTTTGGTGAGGTTTGAAACTCGGCTCATCATGACATTGCAACCGATTACCTTGATATGATCTATCTGACGTTGCTGAGTTACAATCATATCTTCGAGAACATCATAGATGTGACCTGATTCCCCTTTGGACCCATCACTTGTTACTAAAATGACCTCATCACTAATTGCACCAAATTCTTCTTCAAAATACAGCATATTCTCGTTTTTTGCCTCAATGATAGTTGTTACATGATTTCCAAGTTTTTTCAATTGCTTTACTATGGGGAGTGTAGCACCAACTCCAAAACATCCCCCACCGACAACCACCGTTCCAAAATTATCCATTACTGCTGGTTCCCCAAGAGGTCCCACTATGCTATAAAACGAATCACCTTCTTCCATAAAAGCTATTTTTGAAGTAGACATGCCTAATTCTTGAATAAACAATGTGATAGTTCCTTTTCGACTATCCCAATCTACCAGGGTTAAAGGAATTTTTTCAGAATATTCATCTACCATTACAAGAACGAACTGTCCTGCTTTAGCCTTCTTTGAAATTTCTGGAACCAATATCTCGAATTTGTAAATGTTTAATACAAACTCAGTTTTATGTAAAACCTTAAATTTGGACATCTACTTTACCCTTTCCTTTCGATTTATTTAATAGTCGTTTAGAATCTAAATAAAGCTGAAAATCATCCACTTTTTCACCAATGGGTATTCCCATGTAATCTAAACGCTGCTTGGATACTAACGGTACTTCAAGGGGCTCAGCACTAAGGATTTCATCTTGTAAATCCCTTATTGAATCATATTTGAAACCCTCAAAATTTAATTCTTCCCCAATCTTACTAAAAATTACCCAGCCTGGGAGAGATTCTCCAGGAGGGGGTACCGCTTTATGGATCTCGTTTCGTATATAATCCGTCCCCGTTTTCGTACCATCCTCTTCTGTGAATG
>JAEOSP010000417.1 GCA_016840305.1 Candidatus Hodarchaeota archaeon | reverse complement strand
CTGCGCGCCACTGTAATAACTATACTGATCGAAATCATAGCTTGTAGAGCTTCCCGGCCCGATATTGATATAATGGTAATGATATTGATAGCCATACCCGGAAGAATACGAACGAGAATATATCCATCCACTTGCAGTCGTACTACCAGCATTATTGATAGTAGCTCTAAAAGTAGTCCAAGTATTTTGAGTAGGTGTGTCAACTGATGTGATATCCGTCACCTGAAGATCTGGTTGACTTGGAGGAGTATAAGTTATATCAACCTGAGGGCCATAATAATAACTTCCTTCAGAAGAGTAAAATCTTTTATATCCATGATACCAATGCCCACTATCAATCTTGAGCAACAATCCATAGTTATCATAGGACCCAGATGCCCATCTTTGAACGGCAGTTTTTACATTCCACGAATACCAACTGTTTGAACCATACACATAAGAATAACCAATTCTACCAGAATAATAGTAACCACCATACCAATAGAAACCTTTTCCGTTATGATTCCAGCAAGAACCATATTCAGACCAACTTGTTGCTAATTGATATACACCAACACCTTGCCCCCAACTTGTAGCAGTAGATGTAGTATACATCCTAAGATAAGCACTGTTAATCGTTGCGCCATTAAGGTAACTTGGAAGAGAAAATCGAGTTATGATTCTATGGAAGGAATGCCCATTTAAATTTAAACTTACTTGAAGTCCTGTATCTGAGCCAAAGTTAGTGTTTCCAAAGAGAGGGGCGTCCCATATCCAATTATCCTTTGATGCATGAATCGTCACTGTGGGATCTATTGTAATTGGATAAACTCTCGAAGGATCTTTCAACCAATCGTATTGAGTTTTGATATGATATGTCAAACTATGGTCAGTTTGAAATTTTATTCCATTACTTCCCATAATACTATTTTCAACGTTTCCTAGAGCATTTACAGTTGTTTGTGAATCATAGGCGATTGGGGGATTTAATATAAATAAAATTTTATTTGAACTATCTCTGAATTCTATAGGAGAGGATGTTGTAAAATCATTAATTTGTCGAACATCATTAACCCATATGTTAATCTCCCCAGATAAATTAATAGTACCAGCAACATTAAAAGTAATGTCTGATCTCAAAGAATCGTCCGGTGGTCTTGGCATTTCTGACAGAATTATATCATGTTTCAGGGTATCGGGTTGAACTGTCCAACGTTCCTCAGTATGTGGAAATATGTCGTTATAGTGCATGATGTTCATAGAAGGGATCCCACAGATGTTTTCCGCATTAGCGATATTATCAACAACATCTGTCGTATTTTGATAAAAGATTGATTGTGTTCGCATGGTAACCGTCTCATTCTCATTCTCAATTCTAATATAATGTTGATCATTGGTTTCTTTAAAATAAGTTCTAATAGTATTTTTAGTGCTACTAAATGAATATTCGTCTATCCCGGAATATGTATCTATTGTGGTGTTAATCTCCTTCCAACTACTACCGTCCCAATAATGTATGTTTCCGAGATAGATTCTTGTGGTGAAAGTTCCATTTCCATTATCATATGTTTTTGAGTTTGATGAACGTAAACTAATTACCTCAATCTTCTCTGGAGAAATTGGTGCTACCTCATTAATGGGAATAGTGTCCAATAATGGTTCATTCTGATTTTCATAATCTGTTACAGGGTTTGGTTGAGATGGGAATATCACGCTTGTAATCATTATTAAGGCCATGCTCATCAGGAAGAAGTTTAATATCGTTGCTCTATTCAAGTCACTGATAAATCCTCGATGATCGCCCATTTCAAATGACCCATGTTGCTTTCGATTTTCTGAGAATCTGGCGGTTTTTGAAGCACTTCTTAGTGCATAGTTTAGTGAATTACCAACTCTACCACGAAAACGAATTCGTCTTTTTTGCGACTTCAAGGCCATCAATATATTTTCGTTTGATCCCTTGAATTGAAACATGCCTCTGTGATTCGGTGATTGATTGCACATTTGTTGAGTGCCATCCATTTCCACTCTTTTCGATGCTGACTCCATTGTGGGTTCGATTATTGGATTAAATACCACAATTTCTTTTAACTCCTCTGAAATGGGAAAGATTTCTTTCCCGACAATCTCAATAATTGGATAGTCCTCGTCCAAAGATTCTGTGGTTGGTGACTTCTTGGGCTTAATTCTTGAATCTACTACAGTTTTTATGGATGGTGTGATTGATGTCCTTTCTGAATAGCTTCCTGATAATGAAATCGGGTAACTGCTTTCAAATTCAATAATCGGTATATCATCTGCAATTACTACATTTTCTTTTATGGGTTCAACTTCAATGACTAATGATTCAAATTTTAGATTCTCGCTTCTACATGTTCGATTAATTCCAAATAGTGGATTGATGGGAATATTCTCTTTCTTGGGGTTATTTCCAAAACAGAAACCAGAGTCAATTCCATCCAGCCGTTTACAAACTGAACAGTGACCTCCAGACGACTCTCTGCATGGTTCTTTTGAACCTAACCTGTCGAGAAATTCTCGCAGCCCTTCGACCTCTCTCCTTGTGGGTATGCCATCACCCTCCAACTCGCGTTAAACATATGTACTTTATATGATTTAAAATTTTCTGAGAAAAACTGAGTCTGGGTGGGTTAATTAATAATAAATGACATCCAAAAAAATAAAAGGAGGACAGGTTTCACTGTCCTCATGTTGTTATCTTCCCTTATTTCTTGTTCTTTTCCGCTGCGGACATGACTCTAGCCTTGAAATCCTGGTTCGTGCCAGTGCGATCCGCCTGCGACTGGATTCTTCTGGCATCAGATTCTGTCATAGGTGATTTCTTTACCACGGTTTTCACCTCCGTGAATTTCTCGGTGCCTTCTTGGGCACCGGCAAAATTAAATATGTTCTGTAATGGCCTTTGAGTTGCCTGTACAGAATCATTCCTTTCCAGGAAATAGTGATCCTTTTGATTTCACGGACAATGATTTCCCATCAAATTCACAGGTTCCCCTGAAAGATTCGATCGACTTTAACTTCAGATCTTGCATGAATCTGACAATTATTGCAGGGTTGCGATGAAACCAGTTGGGGGCAAGCTCCCTGTAGAGCACGCTCAGATCAACAAGGGCTCTGAGGGCTTCCTCCTTTCTTCCCGCCCTTGCAAGCCTAAGTGACAGGTCT
>JAEOSP010000416.1 GCA_016840305.1 Candidatus Hodarchaeota archaeon | reverse complement strand
TAGGCAAAGAAAATTGGTCTGGTATAGATTATGGTATTTGGGGCTGGTATATCGATCGTATATTTAATGCAAGTGAATCTGCAGGTTGGAAATGGATCTATTACTATCGTGAAAGTGGAACCTCTACCTGGAGTTATTCTTCTGTCGGTGTATCTAGGTTTATTTTAAGTCGAGATTTTGAAATCAAATTTGTATATGATAATAGTTAGAAACGCCGTTTGGTGGAAAAAAATGAACGATCTAGATTCCCCTATTCATTCAATAGAAATTCAGAGTTTAACTGTTCAGTTTACAACTTTTCCTCCTATTCTAAACGAATGTAATTTTAATTTCTTAGCAGGAAAAACGTACCTTCTAACAGGGACAACTGCAAGTGGTAAAAGCACATTACTAAAGTTTCTAAACGGAATAATTCCATTGTTTTATCCTGCCACTATATATGGTAGCCTTAAAATTAATAACAATAATGTAACCTTGAAAGAATTCATTTCTAAACGATCACAAATTGGGTACCTCTTTCAGGATCCCCCTTTACAAGTAATTGGTTCAACAGTTGAGCGTGATATTGCTTTCGGATTAGAGAATTTGGCTCTACCATCTGATGAAATACAAAGACAGGTGCAAGATATTGCTGAAACGCTGAATATTACCTCGCTATTATCTAAAAAAGTTACTGATTTATCAGGGGGAGAAATAGCATTAGTAGCACTAGCTTCAATAATGGTTCTGAAACCAAACATATTATTATTGGACGAGTTTACAGCGTTTCTTGACTTTGAAGCTCGAAAACGAGTAATTTCTGCTATAAAACAGATCCAGACTGATAATAGAATAGTAATAATTGTATCTCATCATTTAAACGAATTACTTCCCATTGTGGATGAAGTGATAGTTCTTGATCAAGGAAAAGTTATTGTTCAAGCTCCTCGTAAGGATTTCATCACAAAATATTATTCAAAGATAAAAGATCTATTGCGTGTTCCTGATTTATTTCCCATCGGAATGGAGCTTTTGAAGAATCGAAATTTGCCTTATAATTTTGAAACATATACTCAATTGACTCACTTGCTAAGGAGGGAGTCACTTGAATAGTTTGGAGTATCATGGGGTTAGTTTCAGCTATCCAGAAAGTCAAGAATTGTTGAAAAATATCAGTTTTCAGGTACTGGAAGGAGAAATCTTAGCTATTATAGGTTCAAATGGTGCAGGAAAGTCAACTTTGCTTAAATTAGCCAATAGACTTCTCGAACCTCAGGAAGGAACGATAACAATTGCAAATAGACCGATTGATACTCAAGTTACTAGTCAGATAGCGCACCAGTTAGTTTTAACGTTTCAGTTCTCTCGATCACAGTTTTTCACTCCTTCAGTCGAACAGGAACTCCTAACAGTCATTCGCTTATACCATGATTCAAAAGAGGAGCAAGATATTCACCTTACTTATCTTCTAGAGAATTTTGGTTTGGTTCATCAACGTGAGGCACCTCCCTACCAGTTATCTGGTGGAGAACAAAGAAAACTTATTTTAGCACTTGCTTTTGCGAGTTCAGCTTCTTTTTTTCTTTTTGATGAACCTACTGCTAATCTTGACCAAATAAGTCGAAAATTCTTTTTATCAAAAATCATCTCACTTAAAGAGGGTAATAAAGGAATCATAATTGTTTCTCATGATTTGGAATTTGTATTTGCAGTTGCTGATCGAATTCTGATCCTCGATGAAGGACAAATAGCTTTTCTTGGATCTACAGAAGAATTACTAGCCCAATTTCAATCACTACAGAAACCTTTCTTTCATATGCCTGCGATGTATTCCTTCCTTGAAACTATTTCGCAAAAAGCTGATATAATTAAGGAACTTGAAACGATTATTCCAGAAAAAGCTTTTTTCACACCATTGAGTATTTTTAAGAAGATTTTGGAGGTAAAGAATAGTGGAAATTGATCCTCGCGTATCGCTTATTAGCCTAGGAACTCTCTTTCTACTCTTGATTTTTTCTAACTCTTTATTTTTCCTTTTTTGTATTTTTCTAGTGTTTTCACTATTAGTTGCTTGGATTTCTTCTGTTCAACGACTTATTCGTATGTATTTTCTCCTTCTCCTTCCTACAATCATGATCGTTGGGCTCAACTGGTTCTTTGTATCCCAAGAAGGGAATTATTTAATAATTACTGTTCTTCGGTTCTGGTCTCTTTCATTAGTGTTCAATTGGTATCTAGTCCAAACAACACCTGATGATCTTGCACAAGCTCTATGGAGTTTACATATTCCATATAAAGTTGCTTGGCAGATTAGTCTCGCTTATAGGTACTTACCTATGTTTCAAAATGAGTCTCGAAGAATTTATCAAAGCCAAGTAGCTAGAGGAATACCCATTGATCAAGGTTATAAACAAAAATTGTTATTCATTCCTAGTTTGACTATTCCTTTGCTAGTTATGACCCAAGAAAAAGCAATGCTTTTTGCTGAGGCATTATATGCTCGAAATTGGAGTGGTCAAACTGCTAAGACAGTTATACATCCTCTTCACCTTGGAAAGAGAGATTATGGCATTCTGTTTTTCCTAACCTGTATAATCATTGCTGAAACTATTTTTTGACGCGTTATTTGTCTTTATCAATGATGAATAGAGTTTTAGAAAAGAAAATCGAAAAAGAATTCGAAATGAGAACATTTAATATCATATTATTCGTTTTCCTTTTGCCAAAATAGTAAAGTATATATATTTGTGATTGCACGAGTGACACAAATTGCACACGTAACACACACTCTATGACTAATACAAAAAAATGAAAAATAGGTGGATTGAAAATGAAAGAAACCTACTGCAGATTAGGTTTTATTCAATTTCCATTATTCATAAGTCTTGCTATGTTATTGAACGAAGATTTTTCTCTTCAGAACAATTTT
>JAEOSP010000415.1 GCA_016840305.1 Candidatus Hodarchaeota archaeon | reverse complement strand
CGTTAAAGCAGTATTATTTCCCTAGGTACTTTCCCCCACCGAACACAGGTGTTTCAAGATGGACTCAAGTGTGTGGGATGCTCTGCAAATACATTCTATAAATGGAGTAGATTTCATCTCAGATCCATTCCTTTAATGTCAGGTGTACAAAGATCCTGTAAAAAAATAGATGGTAAATTGTTAACCATGATTAAACGTCTAATGTTACTGATATTTGATCCATTACTTGAACGTTAAGCATCTGTTAATCCCAGTTTTTAATGTATAAGCATGATGTTCCGTTTTTGGGACTCTAGATGGTGTCGAATAGTATTCAGATACTTATAACCCACTTTTTGCCAGGTCATAGATCGAGTGAACCTATAAGCGTTCTTCCGCAGTTCATTACGAGCGGAATCCGAAGCGAATAGATCGAGGAGTGCTTGTGCGATTGCCTGAGAATCTTGAAAGGGAACCAGAATTCCTCTTCCATCCGCAAGATATTCTTTCGCATGATGAAATGGAGTGGAAATAACTGCATTACCCGTTCCCAAGGCGTAACTCAATGTCCCTGAACCGGTAAAATCTTTATTCAAAGAGGGATAGGTATAAACATCTGCTGCGATTAAGAACTTCAATAATTGCTTTAATGGGATAAATTGGTTATAAAATCGTACATGATTCTCCAAATTTAACGTTTTAACTCTCTTTTGGAGCATGTTTCGATATTGTTCTCCATCTAATTCATGGATTCTGCGTTGAGTTCTTCCCAGAATAATATAAAGAGTATCTTCATGTTCTTTAATAATCTGGGGCATGGCCTCAATTACATATTCGATTCCTTTTAGTTTATTTAGCAATCCAAACGTCAAAATGATTTTACGATTATCTAACTTTAACTGTTCTTTATAAGGGCTAGTATCCTCAATAAATGGAACATCATGGATCCCATGAGGAATAATTGAGATTTTTTCAGCAGGAATCCCGTAAATTTCTATCAGAAATGTCTTAGCGGTATTCGTCATCACAATTATTTCATCAGATAAGATTCCTATTTCTGTAAGAACCTGCTTTTCTATATTATTTGGGGGATTAAATTGGACGGTATGGATAGTTGTAATAATTGGGATTTCTAGATTATTTAGTAATTCGATAATATAGAATCCAGATGGGCCTCCAAAGATTTTAAATTCATGTTGGAGAATAACAATATCACAATATGTGTTCAGAAACTCTGCAGCTCTATAATAATCGGAGAGGTTCTTATCTCTAATTTTAAACGGTACGTGTTCAGGATAGGTGTAATCTTTTCGTCCATCATTTATTGCTATTACACTGAGATGTTCCTGTGAAGACAATTCCGCATTAAGCGCATTATAAAGATCTGCTGCAAAAGTAGCAATTCCACATTTTCTTGGTGGGTATGTACTAATTAGCCCAATTTGTTTTCGATGGAGAGTTATTTTTGGCATTTTATCCCAACAATCAACTTCTTGCCTCATTCATATAACGTTAAACGTAGTTAGAAGGAATCACACCTAATTTGATCAAACCTTCAATATTACCGGAAACGTAGTTTCCATTCAAGTTTTTATAGCCTTTAGCAAAATAAATATGTTTTCTGAGTTTATTTCGCGATAAATAGGTTCTAACAATGTTTTTTAACCGATTTGTCGCATTTCTAACAATAATCCCTTTGTATCCGAAAGTAAGGGGCTTAAGATCGTTACCACTATCACCACAGTAAACCACCTGGGTTTTCTTGATTCCCAGGTTGGTTCGTAAATACTCCAGCCCACCTAGTTTTGTAGTACAATGGGGAAGTATGTCTAAGTATCCGACATCCTCGTACTCATTAATGCTGTAAACTACGATAGCATGTTTACAAAGGGTTTTGATGCGTTGATTTGTTTTGTTCTTGATGGTTAATCCAGACTCACGTGGATTATCAACATAGTAACTAAGCTTAAATTGCTTTTGCTTATCCTTTTCTTGTAATCGTAATCCGCTGAGATCCGCTAATTTTTCCTTAAACTGATCAATGTGCCAGTCGTAAGTAGTCAATTTAATAAATTGCTGCCATCCTTTATCTTCTATAAACCGATTTTGCGCCTTATAATAGATTCTGGTCCCAATTTCTGCGATGACATAATTGGGAATCGGAAGTTTGAAATGATTTATGGCTCTTTGAGTTGATTTAATGGTTCTCCCTGTCGCATAAATCAGGATGG
>JAEOSP010000414.1 GCA_016840305.1 Candidatus Hodarchaeota archaeon | reverse complement strand
TGTACAAGGATTACTCTTTAATAGATTCTCTGAGGTCTAAAACTTTTTTATTGACGCAATAAATTTATAATTTCTCAAATATTCTTCACGAATATCGAGATCACGTGCGTTGATTAATTATGGAATTTGTAAAACAAACACCCCAATATAGCTTCTTAATACGATTATTGAAAGGTGAGGACATCCTTCTATCACTAGAAAAATTTTGTGAGAAACATCCAGATATTGGAGCTGGGTCGATTTATGGGATAGGGGCTGTATCACATGCAAAATTTGGATTCTATAATGGAAAAAAATATCTTGAAAGTATTCTGGAAGAAAATCTTGAAGTATTGTCGATAATTGGTAATATTGCACAGAAACGGATTGTCCATCTTCATGGAATTTTTGGTAGAGCTGATGGAACTTGTGTAGGGGGGCATATTATGCCAGGGTGTATAATTTCGGTTACCTGTGAGCTTTCTGTCACAGTTTTTGAACCCAAAGTTATTCGTGAATTAGACTCCGAAGCTAATTTGTTCCTCCTCTCACTCCCAGAAAAAATGTGACTATTGCGTGAAATGAAATACAGGAAAGGTTGTAGGATGACCTACCTATGCCAAGAACTGAAGATCTAGATTACTATTCTAAGAAATTATTCGCTTTAAAACTCAAAAAAGCCTATGAAATAGCCTCTCCTAGAATCAAGCAATATTTGGATGCGGAGATCCAGTATGTATTAGATCTACTTCATCCTTCTGATACAGTGTTAGAACTAGGATGTGGTTATGGTCGTGTCCTGAAACGATTAGCGGATAAAGTGAATAAAATTATCGGTATTGATATTGCAGAAGCTTCTTTGAAATATGCACAACAGTACTTGAGTGATAAAGCAAATGTTGAATTACGTTATATGACCGCAAGATCACTAAAAATTGATAACCAAACATTTGATGCGGTAGTGGGGATCCAAAATGCAATTTCTGCTCTCAAAATTGAGCCTAAATTACTAGTAGAGGAAAGTATGAGAGTTACTAAGAATGGGGGGAAGGTATTTTTGTCAAGCTACTCAGAGAAAATATGGGATGAACGATTATCTTGGTTCATTAAACAATCAGAAGAAGGATTACTCGGTAAAATAGATTATAAAAATACCAAGAATGGCAATATCGTTTGTGATAACGGATTTAGATCATCTACTTTTACTGAAGAAGACTTTGAACAACTTATCAGAGATATGAACCTAAACGCAATTATCCAAGAAGTAGATGAATCAAGCACCTTTTGTGTTATCAACGTTATTCATAAGAAATAATGATTTTGAGTTGAATGATTTATGAAAAAATACTTTGATGCAAATAAAAACAAATGGAATGAACTAGCAGATCTTCATTACGCTGGTGAGTTCTATAATGTCAAAAAGTTCAGGGAAGGTGGAGTTTCAATTAGTGAACTTGAACGCAAGGAAGTTGGTGACGTAAAAGGGAAAAGGTTACTTCATTTACAATGTCATTTTGGTAAAGATACATTAAGTTGGTCACGCCTTGGGGCTGAAACGACAGGTGTCGACTTTTCTGAGAGAGCAATTGCATTAGCTCGACAATTAAGCCAAGAAATTGGGGTAAAAGCAAACTTTGTTCATTCAAATATCTACGACTTGAAAACAAGTGATTTAAAACCAGCTAGTTTTGATATTGTCTACACAAGCCATGGGACAATATATTGGTTACCAGACCTAACTAAATGGGCGGAAATTATTACCTATTATCTTAAACCAGGAGGTTTCTTTTACATTGCTGATGGCCATCCAACTGGAACGATTTTTGACGATGAGGTTCCTAAAGATCTTAAAATACGTTATCCTTACTTCCATCAGAAGATGCCTATGGAATTTGAAGAAGATGGATCATATGCTGATATAGAAGTCAAATTAGAGAATAAAACTGAATATGGTTGGGTTCACGATATGGGAGAAATTGTTAACAACATTATCAATGCAGGGTTAACAATAGAATTTATCCATGAATACCCATTTTCATCTTGGAAAGCGCTTCAATTTCTTGAGGAGAAAGAGGACGGATGGTGGTATTTACCAGAAAAATATCCTCAACTACCACTCACACTTACTATCAGAGCCCGTAAATAGACATCTGTTTGTATTATAATTTCCAGAAGCTAATAATTTGAGTTGAGTGTTCTGCAGCCTTAACTTTCTCTTGTCCTTCTGTCCCAAAAATACCTTCAATTATTCCCTCTTCATTAATCAAATAAGTTATCCGTGCTACTTTATTCCCACGCTTGTATGCACCAAATTTTTTAGCTAGTTCAAATTTCTCGTCCATCAATAATGGAAACGGGAGGTTGAATTTGTCAATAAACTTCTGATGAGATTGCGCTTTTCCACCAGATACTCCATATACAGGGATATCGTTATCTAGAAAGGTATTATAGTTGTCCCTTATGGAACACGCCTCTTTAATACATCCAGGAGTATTATCCTTGGGATAGAAATATAGAACATATTTTTTGCCTATATTTCCTTGTGAACTCACGCTCTCGTTTGATTGAGTGGTCGTTTCAAATTCTGGTGCGACATCACCTATTTTTAAACTCATTTTGAAGAACCTTCTAACAATTAATAAGAATCTAAGCAATAAACGTTATTTTAAATTCTATTAAAATCTCTTAACCGAAATTAGCAATTATTACTCTCTACGTGAACAGAAATTATTGTTTCATTTCGATTACTGTCGACTTAGTGAACAAAATGTTAAATATGTTATTATGTGTAGACAGACGTTGTGAATTTCCCCTCAAAAATACTTTTTCTGAGGGAGGATTAGAATCATATTGAATTTGTATTTGTTGAGTGGGTTTCTCATCAGTTTTACTGGTTTCCTAATTTCCCTTTATATTACGTACACTGGCCTAATGAACTATCAGAAAACTAAAACAAGATACATGCTTTATTACAGCATTCATTTCGCATTTTTATCTATAGGAATGCTCATTTATACCCCAACTGCTCTTTTAACTGAAGGTCAAAATTTTCTTGCAGAATTCACATTGGGAGGAAGCTTAATTATGATGATGCTAGTATAGTCAGAATACGATTCCAACTTTTTTTACTCTCAGAACCATAGGAAAGACCTTTCACAAATAGTTTTAAGCAGAAGAAGTATTGAAAGCATTTAATCTTCAAGTTAAATCTGAATTATGTTAAATGCAGAACTTCTGATTCAATTTACCCTCGTAGCTTATGATTTTCATTTAACCTGATTCTTTATTGAGGTTGTACTTCTCAAAAATTAACGTGGAGATATAAATAACCAAAGGAGGGAGTATAATTAAAGATAAAATAGCAAAAATTGAACTAGAAGTATTATCAGTTAAATTAAAGATAAACCCACTGATAAAGAGGGTAACATCAATTGAATAGTGGATAATAATAGCTGGAATAAGGCTATCTGTTTTAACAACCATATACGCCAATGTAACACCCACAAAAATTGATGCAATAGATTGTAGAAGAACAGAGAGTAAATCTTGACTCAAGATAATAAAATTAAAAATATGGAAAAGGGAAAATAACAATCCATCAGCTATTAATGCTTTTCTAACCGAATATTTTGATAATAAGAAGGAAAAGATAACCCCACGAAAAGCTATCTCCTCCCATATTCCCGGAATTAGCGCAAAAAAGAATATAAACCATCCAAGCCCATTTTCATAATCAGGATCTACTAATAATGAAAAATAAGGGGTGAAAACTCCCAGTAAAATTGCCGTAAGAACAACACAGCCAACAAATGCAAGACTGGTTGCAATTCCAAATGCAGCATTTCTTGTAGTCAGCTGTTTTGGAAGAAGACGAAGAGATATTATAAAATCACGAGAAGATATTCCTTTTAGCAATTTTAATCCAAGGGGAAGAGCTAATATCAATAAGATACCGCTTAAGGTAAATCTAGAAACAAACTTAAAGAAAATGCTCATGTATGGAGATAGATTATCAGCAAACAGGATCAATTCAAGATCGAGCAATTCAGGAAGATAGGCAGTTACACCATAAATAATAGTAAATATTACTCCAAATAGAATAGGGATTACTTGTTGATTAGATTTTGATTTTGTTATTGTCTCCATGTATGTCCATCTCAGAATTTCTTTTTCTTACACTTTTTACCGATTTTCTCCCTATTCACGTAAGTCATGGATGCAGCTTAATATCAGTATTCAATGTGGAAGATCGTGATTTCGGTTAAATTTGATATTCAATGAGAGAAGAAAGGACATTAATTCTCAAGAAAGAGTATAGTCAGAATACAATACGTTTTTGTCAATAACGTACTGCTTTATCCAGTTCGTGTACTCTGAATGAATGGTCTTTCTTTTGAATGTTCTGCTTCCCATCTTTTTCGTTCTGAACGTAATCTGAAAAGATCAACATCCTTATAAATCAATGATTCCTCTTTTGGTGACATTTTCCTTTCACCTTTTTCCCTTTCTGGGGTAAATATGAAGGAATCACCAATTTCAGCTATATTTGCGAAAAAACAATATGCAAAAATAGATCTACGTGCGTCAAAATGTGCGGCTCTAAAATCAGCTGTGACAGGAGTAAATGCTGGATTGAAAATTAAATCTACAGGAGGTTCAGAGTTTTTGAGCTCCACACGAAGGTCCATATCTAAGAAATCCCTGCAAATTACAACTGCAAACGTACCGTATTCAGTATTACACACAATGGTTTTGCGTTGGGATCTCCCAGTATCGATCCCTTCCTTAAACCTTCTGCCTTGATAATGAATTATGGCAGGGATATGTTTTTCCTGTTGAAACAGCTCTCCGTCTGGTCCTATAACAACACTAATATTCTTTCTAGTTTTCAAATCATGAAAGGATCCTGGAATTATGTACATATTGTAAGTTTTCGCCTTTTCAATAATTTTCTTAAGAATGTGTTTGTAATTAAGATCAATAGACAGTTCAGGAAAAAGAAGAATATCTACCTCATTTTTATGAGCAATGTTGATCATCTCTTCAACTTTACTTCTTACAGTTTCAACTAATTCTTCCTTAAGAATAAGTAATCCCCCAGATTTCTCAGTATAAAACTCGTTTACAATATCTCCAGACTGTGATACACCTATTTGAGCAACTGCGACTCTAAAATTAGCTTTGTTGACTTTTGTTAAATCATTAAGAAGATTTAGATGATTGATTCTATACTTTCTTCCTAGTATTTCCTCAGTTGGTTTAGTAAAATCTTTAGCTCTTATTTTGTACTTCTCAACCTCATCTTCCGATACCTCAAGACGTTTACTGGTAACACGTTCGATTAATCCTTCCAAACGTGTTAATTCGAGCCGTTCGTTGAGAGGTGCTTTCCGTTTTGTGAGATATTCCCATTTTTCAATCTCTGTTTCAAGTAAAGTTTTCTCACTGTAGATTTTTACTGCTAAAGTTCTTAAACCATTATTCTCAGCATTTACTAATGCAATTTCAAGCAATTTCTGTGCTTGGTTAATATCCAATTCCAGAAGCGCTAGTTTAGATTTAAGGACATATGCTTCTGTAAGAAGGGAGTGGGAAGATTGATCTTTTGCGATTTTATGGAGTTTTTCGGTTAAATCCTTGACTTCATGTAAAATTTCATCTTCTCCAGTCATTTTCAATTCGAATAATAACAAGTCGCATAAGTGGACCATCGCGGTAACCGTAAGGGAATGATCAGCAGTTTCTTCATTAACAACTTTTGCAAGGATTTCTTCTGCTTTCATTTTATATCGGGTGCGTTTTTTTGATTTCAACACAAGAGCTTCTGCAATAAGATATCTATGTCTGATGATCGGGTTATCTGTTTTCTTAAAGATCTGATAGATCCTTTCGAGGTGTATTTGAGCTAAATCTGGCTCTTCACACTCTAAAGAGAGTAAAACTAACTCATAAAGGACCCTTACGATCGAAGGATCATTTTTTACCTCCTCATAAATTTCTAGGCCACGATTAAAGTACCTTAACGCCCAATCAGGATTGTTTTTGGTTCTGTATAGTTCACCAATATTAACAAGTGACATTGCTATATCCTGATTAATTCCCAGCTCCTCATATATTGCTAAACTTTCAAGATAGTACTCTAAGGCTAAATTAAGATCTCCTTTCAACTGGTAGACATCACCCAAGTTATTGAGTGCAAGTGCAATCCCTTTTTTGTTGTTAATATCTTCATAAATTCTCTGGCCTCTCTGATAGTAGTCTAGTGCGTTGGCCAGATCTCCTTGCATACGATATATTACACCTAGATTAACAAAAGATTTTGCAACGTCGTGTTTGTTATCTAATTCAACTTCTATGTTAAGTGTTCTTTGTAGGAAATCTAATGCCTGCTCTTGATCACCTTTTAATGAATAGATTATCCCAATATTGTTTAATATTTTACTTAAATTTCTTTTATCTCCTAATTCTTCATAAATCTCCATGGTTTTTTGATAGTACTCTAATGCTAAGTCAAATTCACCCTTCGACTGATAAACGAGCCCTAAATTGTTGAAAGAATCAGCAACACCTTTTTTATCATTTTCTTTCTCAGAGATTTTTAAACTCTGTTCATGAAGATCTGCAGCTCTAGATAAATTACCTTTATACCAGTATATTATTCCTCCATGGTGCAATAGCTCTTTTTCCCTCTTCTTTGTTTCAAATTCTTCTTCCTTCACCAAATTCCCTAATAACTTCTCACCATCTTGTACGGATTGAAGTCCTTCATCTAATTTACCTAAACGCCAACATATCTCTGATTTGAGAACTAAAGCATCTATTACTTGCAAAGGATTATCTTTTACCCTATCTATTGAAAAAAAAACTTCAACTATTGAGGATGCTTTATCTAGCTCCCCAGTCTTGATTCTCAGCTTAATATGAAGCAGTAAAAGAGCCATTTTCTCCTTAATAGATTGTATTTCTTTTAAAGAAATGGTTTCAATTAATTCAACTGCATTCCTATAATCCCCCTCACTCAATAGTAATTCTACCCTATGTATATCCTCATGGGGGGTATTGTTCATATTTTTTCTTTCCAGAACTTCTTGAGATTATTTGTCCCGTACTATATTAATTTGAGAAACCATATTTTAGAGGAAATGGTGTTATTTTAAATCTGCCCAAAAAAGTGAATAACTATTTTAGTTTTGAAAATTGTATAATTGATAGAATTTTGTTTGGGATGTGTATAATATGAGTGAATTTTCAAAAGAATTAGTAAATTATGCAATCATTCGGTTGGATGGAGCATAGTTCAGGTTTGTCATGCAAAAATGTGGAATAGAAGATGCAGTAGAATTAGATGCTGAAGTATGGCGAGATTGGACAATGCGATTATCGTGGCAAATAAAGAAGTTAGTTGAAATTCCTCGAGATCGACAATTTACATCAATTGATTCAATATTTGATGCTTTAGATAAGGTTGGTAAAATATCTGCAGAGTTAATGGGATTTCAAGGTGAACTATCATTAGAAGAGGGAAAGTTTGTTTCCAGAGTTACTAATTGTCAGTACTGGGAATCGATTAAAAAAGCAGGATTTGATCAATTTGCGGAAGCGGGACTATTGCGTTCAAAAGTACATACTGCTGGATATAAAGGATTACTAGAAGGAGTTTTTCCTAATATCTCTTTCAACATATCTCATACAAAAAGTATTCCAAGTGGTAGCTCGTGTTGTGAGGCAATCATTGAACCACAATTATAATTTAAACCTTACTATTGTTGGTGCTCTTCTGATTGATCGACCAGACGAAAAAGACCAAGTTTTAACCCTAATTTGACTCCTTTGGAATAGTAGTACTTTGACTTAGGCATATCATCGATCATTGAATACAGCTCTGCAAGGGCGAGGAGAGCATAAAGCTGCTCTCGTTCATCACCTACCGACTCGGTAATTCTGGCGAATGTGTGATAATCTTCAATAGCTTCATCAACCTGTCCTTGATTCAACTTCCAACGAATAAGATTCGCCAGAGGACCAACTGTGAGCCATCTTGCACCAGATTTGGTTGCATAATCCAAAGAATCCTGAAAAAAACCTTTAGCTTCTTCTAATTTCCTTTGAGCTGTAAGAATAAAGCCTACACGATTATAGATCATTGAAAGAAGATGCCAACTTTGGACTTCCATCGCTAGGTCAATAGCTTGATCATAAAGCTCAATGGCTTTTGTAAAATCTCCACTAATATGATAAATATGGCCGATTCTTAAGCTAGTCATTATCTGAAAGAATCTATGAGGGAAAATATTCAATTCGGATTGCACTTTGTTTAAAAGGTCCAAAGCGAGAGTTGTTTGGCCTCTGATTGAATAAGCTTTACGAATATAAGCCCAAGGAAGGAGGTGAGCTTTTTGTCTCTCAGTGAGTTGTGGGATAGTTTCAGAGAGATGGATAATTTCTTGAAACAGCTCATCAACCTTTTCCTGATCACGTCGAATAGAATAAAAGAAGAGATAAATTCCCAGGGCTTCTAATTTTTCTTGGGGATCGCTGATTTCATTGATCTTGGTATTCTCTAATATCCTTAAGCCCTCTTCAGAATACCCCTGAAAAGTTAATGCAAGAGCATAGAAAATTCGTACTCCAGGGATACCCTGACTGCTTGCAGTAATCGAGGTGTAATCATCACCTAGTTTTTGTAAGTCGCCAGCAAAAAACAACAATTTGATTAAAACAGACCATAATTCATCTAAGTTTTCTTCAGAGGAGGGAAGATGATGTATAAATTCTTCGAGATCATGAGCAATTTGATGAAAATCCTTTGTATCCCAGTAGTGATTCTCGGCATATTCAAGTAATGAGTGCAATACTTCTGAAGGGATCCGCTTATGATGTAGAAGGAGTTCTGGGATAGACATTCAATTCAAGTCCGACATTTTTTGTCGTAGCTAAAAACTCCTCGTCCTCATACTTAACTTATCCCTTCCGATATTCATTGTTGGAATCATAGTCAGCAATACAATCGAATATAATCTTGAATTGGACAAGATTATTTGAACAAAATTTATCAAATTACTATATTCTGAAGTATAGGCTTTAAACCTCCAATTTCTATAGCTTATTATATCAAAAATTAACAATAGTTAAGAAGGATACAAATATGAAAATGACTGATGTAGGAATTGAAATACCCGTCTTAGACTTAGACAAAGGTATAGAATTTTATGAAACTGTTTTTGGATGGAAATTTGATCGTGATGTAATGCCTAAACAAGGTTGGGCCACAATTAATGGTTCAATTGGTGTAAGTATTTTACAAACAGAGAAAATCCGGCCAAAAGGACTTAATATAGGATTTAAAGTAAACAATATTGACGAAACTTTGAAGAAAGTGATTTCAAAGGAAGGGAAGGTAATCAAAGAGAAATTTCACTACGATAATTATGGTAGTGTAGCCATTTTCCAAGATTGCTTTGGTACTGAACTAAGCCTTACTTCGAAATCTGCTTAAGGAAATTTCTTAATTTCCTCTTTTTTTTTATTGTTTATTTTGGTGTCTGTTCAGCTTTAATATGCGAAGTTATCTATTTTTTTCCAACAATAAACACAAAAGAAGCTGAAGCGGAGCCTGTTTTCTGAACTTGTTCTTTCAATCTTTCTCCTTCCTTTTTTAGTTCATCAAAATTTGGATGATCTTTTATTCTTGTTAATCGTTTAAGATCACGATCAATTTCCGAAATTATGAATTCAACAGTACTTACATTTTTTGGATCTTCACAATCAAATTTTTCATCACAATAAAGGCATTTAACATAATGAGTAGATTCAATAACTACTAAGTCTCTTAATCGTAATTTTTCGATCATTTGTTTTATTTCATATTTTCTGAAAGTTTTTCTATGAGGAACATTGAGCAAAGTATCTATTTTTACTCCCCAATGATGCTGATGAATATCAATTTGTTGAGCAGCAGATTGTTCACCATCACAAAATGACTCTTGGACAATAAAATAACCATCAGGTTTCAATACACGTTTCATTTCTAATAGTACCTTCTCTATTTCCATAAGGTGATGAAGAGAATGGGATATTGAAACAGTATCAAAGGTATTATCTGTAAAGTCTAATATTGCTGCATCCATTTCAATAAATTCTACAGATTTATCCTTAAATTTCTCATATATTGAATCTAAATCTTTAAACGAAATGTCAACACCAACAAAGCACTTATAATCTTTAAGCGTCTTCATCATCGTATTAATAAATCCACCTTTTTGAGTGGCAACATCTAGTACTTTTCCACCTGATATTGATTCCAATTTCTTTGCAATCTCAATTGCACCAGATTTTGCCAATCCTCTAGGGAGTTCTTCCATGTTACTCATCCTCTCATAATTTTTATGTCTAAATAATAGAATCTTCTATAAGAATTCATTTAACAATTTTGGATGTGGTAATCAATCTTATACTGAATATTTTGATGAACAGATCTTTAGAACAATTTTCACTTTAAAATCCAAAAAAATGTCAATGAAAATACTTCTTACAAAGTACTCCGCATTACAAAGCTTTTTAAGATCAGTTCTACATTAATCTAATTGTGATATAAATGTCTGAACATTATGAAAAAGTGGATTTAAAGGAAATATCGCAAAAAGTGTATCGTCATGAGTATGTAGACGGTTTTATGTTCATCTTCATTGGTTTCATACTATTTATTACCGCAGGAATCATTAATTTACATCCTGTGTTCAATATTATGCTAGTTATATCATTCCTATTATGTTTCCCTATAAGTAAAATTCTGCGTTCTCGTTTTACCTATCCGCGTATTGGGTATTTTAAAGTAAAAACAGACGACCTTAAGAAAGTATTTCCGGGTATATTGCTGTTTACGAGTGGAATTATAATTGGATTTCTTATTCTACTGATAATATTCGCTAATGGCGATCCTGAAGTCATATACGATTATGAAAATTGGTATAGATTTCTTCCTATAGTCTTTGGACTTATTATGTTTGGTCCTAGTCTTGATTTGGTTGATAAAACAGGTCAAAGAATATACTATAGTATTGGAATGTTTTCATCTATTTTGGGATTAATAATAGCCTGGATGAATTTTCAAAACGGCAAACTCGGGCTTACAATCTATCTAGTACTATTAGGAAGCATTTCTCTTATTATTGGTTTTATTACATTTGTTCGATTCATAAAAAAGTATCCAATACTTGCAGATTCTGAACATCTGGGTGTCCAGGAAGATAGCGATGACTCCTAAGGAAAAAAACAGTTCTATTCCGATCGATATGGAAACTATTGATGAGATTGATAGAACTTTACACGATCCATCTCGATTAAAGATCATTGCCTACTTATATTCACTAAAAGAAACTGATTTCACTTATTTAAAGAATCAGACTGGATTTACTTGGGGTAGGTTAGCCTCCCATTTAGATAAACTTCAAGAGGTAGGTTATGTGGAGCTTAAGAAAGAACTCGTTAAGAAGAAGAAAAGTTCTAAGAAAATACCTAGAACACACATTGGTTTAACAAAAGAAGGAAGGAAAGCATTTGACAATTACAGAGAATCCATTCAGCAACTCTTTCAGGTGAGTAAATGAAAATTAAAGTGGTGGAATATAAATGAACAATTCAACTCAACATAGAAATCATGCTATCTTAAGTGTGAAAAATCTAAGTAAAAACTTCGGCCAAACCATAGCAGTGGATCGACTTACGTTTAACGTTTTCTCTGGTGAAATTTATGGCTTATTAGGACCTAATGGAGCTGGTAAATCAACTGCTCTTAAATCGATACTTGGTTTATTGGAAATTGACTCTGGAAGAATTTCAGTCTTAGGATATGATCCAATTACTTCTCCGATTCAAGTGAAAGAGTTGATTGGGTATCTTCCGGAAGAATCAGCATTATATGAATCAATGACGGTTAAAGAATTATTAGATTTTATTATATCGATACGTAAGCTTAACCCACAAACAACTTTTAAGACCTTGGATCGCTTGTTAACCGTGCTAAGTGCCAAAAAATATTATACCTCAATGATAGCAAGTCTCAGTAAGGGTAACAAAAGGAAAATTGAAATTATTACCGCTTTATTACACAGACCACAGCTTTTAATCCTAGATGAACCTCTTTCTGGTCTAGATACACGATCTGCTGTGATCTTGAAAGAAATTTTTCGCCTTCACATACAACAAGGGGGTTCTATATTGTTTTCCACTCATATTATGGACCTTGCACAACAGCTCTGTACTAGAATTGGTATTATCAATAATGGAACCATAATCACAGAGGGTTCATTTGAGGAACTCCAAGAGAAATCGAATTCTACCAAATCACTTGAACATCTCTTCCTTGAATTGACAAATCAATCTGAGGTTACAACGAATATTATCCAACAACTTCAACAAATTCCTGCAATAAAGGTTCAATGAGGTATCTATAATGAGTATTTCAACATTATGGAAAATTAGTAAGTCTATTCATGAAGAAATTTATTTTAAAACAAAATTACAGACAGGTACGGCTTCTAAGCTGGATACAATCGAAAAATATCAAAAAAACCTTAAATCTCAAAGAAGAATGACGTTACTAAGTAATCTGGTATATGTTTATGTAATTGGAATTGTTTCCATTGTTCCTCTTTTCACTGTTCTCTATTTTTTGTCGATTGACAAAAATCCCTTTAATATTAACCAATTATTATTTGTTAATAGTTTGATATTTGGAATTTATAATCTCTATATTTTATTCATTCTTTTTATGGGGGGATTAATGACTTATGTCACGTTCATGAGAGGAGAATACTTTAAATTGTTGTACCCACTTACTCTAAGTCCTTCTCAATTAACACAAACTTCTTTTTTTGTTTTTGTACGGATGAACATAATTCAAGTAACTTTTATTCTATTAGCCCTTCCATTAGCCAGTTTTGTATTCACTCTGAATCCAATAGTTTTCTTGATTATTTTTCTAAATAACCTAGTTAATTTATTCTTTATAACATTTATATTGATCATTATTTCATGGTTTTTTGCTCAATATGTGTTTAATAACTCTGAAAGAACTCGCTGGGGATCCTTAATCACAATATTGACCATGATTGTTTACAGTTTTACTATTATTCCTATCTTCTTAATGATGAGTCAGCTTCTGAATATTATTATGGATATTTTTGCTTTAAGTCTGGAGTCAGGTATTTCTACTGAAACCAATTTCTTATTGTCTCTGTTTCCTTTTCCAATGTCAAGTGGCTATCTAACTTCTATACTTCTTTCTAATAGTATAGATCTTGTTCCTTTTCCGTTAATAATTACCTCTATTATAGGTTCAGTGATATTCTTGTTAATAATCATTATTGTTATAATAAAAGGATCATCGCTGGTAAAAAAATTGAATATGGAGATCATAGTTCGCGATAAAAAACAACCAGAAATGAATGATGTAAAGATATTAGTTAAAAATACTCATTCACTAATTAAAACTATTAAAATGAATTTAACATTTATTTTCAGAGATTACACCTCATTAACGCTATTTGTTATGGCTATCCTCTATCCTCTTCTTATTGTAATTCTTTCTATTGTCTTTCCTGAAAGATATATTGATATGGGTGGAGGTGTCCAAGGATTTCTGGTTACAACGCTTACTTTTTCTTCAGGACTTATTGCTGCTTTATTCTTTGCTGGTACAAAAATCTCAGAACGGAACTTAGGGGCCCTTTACGGATCTTTACCTATAAGAGAGCAAACACTATTTCGATCAAAACAAATTATTGTAACCTGTGGATTAGTTTTCCCATTATTGCTCGGATTTGTAGTTAGTCACATTATTAGAACTCCGATCCCCTATATAACTGGGATCAGATTACTTCTAACTTATCTTTTAGTGGGAACAGAACTAATTCTTGTAAATACGATATTATATGGGTCATTTAATCATCGATACACATTGACTGTAGAAAATAATGATAATGCTATCCTTAAATTAGTAATTCTCTTTTTAACATTATTTCTAACCATTATTGGATATAATAGGTTCATTGATCTGATTATTGCGAAAATATCTTTACCTGAATTACCAGTAGCCTTAGTTATTACAGTGATAGTCTATTTTTTGCTTGAACTTACTTCTCGGAAGATTTTCAGAGTTCCTGAAGCACTCTAATTCTTGGTTTTCAATTACATTTCTCAAGTCTAACCAAGGCTTTTCTTTGCCTTTCCAATCAAAAAACTTCCAGGTTGAATCCATTTCAAGAGATTCAATAGAGTGGATCATACCACTAATGGATTCTGGAAACTCTACTCGATTTTTTTTACTAGTAATTTATAAAACTGAAAATAACTATAAAGTAATACCAAATAAATACAAAGTAAGTGAGAACACAACTAATTTAATCAAAAACACTAATACTATGGTAACTCGATTCGTTGAGTTATTAGATCATACTAGGCGAATACTTAGATAAGACATAATTAGGTACAAAAAAAGTACGGATGAATAGAAAATGAGAGATGTAGTTATAGTAGATTATTTACGAACTCCGTTCTCCCGTTCACGACCGAATGCTCCAGAAAAAGACAAATTGAATGATTTTAGAGGTGATGAGTTAACAGGTCGATTAATCAAAACTATGATTGAACGG
>JAEOSP010000413.1 GCA_016840305.1 Candidatus Hodarchaeota archaeon | reverse complement strand
GTAGGAAATGAATCATTTAACGTATTAGCGCCTAATTCTGGGGCAGTTTACATATACGGTCAAAGTTTTGATATTACAGTTGAATATAATGATACAGTTAGAGATTCAGGAATCGATGGAGCGACAATTGAATACAGTCTTGATGAAGGAAGCACTTACAGACAGGACAATGTTAATTATATAGGAGAAGGAAAATATACTATAAGAATCGATGTCAATGATACGGACTTCATAAGTTTTGGTTTTGTTGATATTTATATTGATGCCTACAAACAATTCTATGAAAATAGATCAACGACTTACACTTTCCACAGACAAATGACAACAAGAATTGCACCTTTAAATATTGTAGATTTAGGTTCTGTTTTGAAAGGCTTAAACGTAACATATACATTCAATTATTCTGATACGACCGGTAAGCCAATAGACCAAGTTAATTGGTCTCCCATTGGCGCTTCATATGGATTTCAGGCATACTTACAGAACAGAGGTGATGGAAATTATACTATGCATTTAGACTCAACAAATGTAGGAGTCCTTGGTTCTCCATATACACTCTCGTTTAATGTTTCATATACAGGAAATGAAACCCAGATTATTCAAATGACCATAGATGTGTTAATAATTCAGACCGAAGTTATAAATGTGTCTAGCATAGCGGAAATAGCAAGAAATTCCGGTTTAAATCAATCAGTTAGATTTTACTTTAATGACACTACAAACGATCTACCTGTTCTCGATGTAAGTACACAAAATATCCGCGTTAAGAATTATTGGAGCGGTACTCTGTTTAGTATGGGAGAATTCTGGTTAACTAATCCTTCAAATAATGGCACATATTTCTTGAATATTACTATGGGAGCGCGAAATTCAGGATGGTATACTTTAGAGATCAACGCATCAAAGTTTCCTAATTATGACTTTAGTCTATTTAATGTAACTTTCTATTATAGGGGAAATTACACTGATATTAATTTAATATCACTTTCAGATACTGGTGGAGTATTATCTCCAACCGGAATGAGTAATTTTACCATATATGAAGAAGATGATTTAGTTATTGAATTTAACATTACTGATTCAGAAGATTCTGATAGTTTAGTTATTGGAGACGCGGATACTTATACTGCAAGATATACGAATCTTGGTACTGGATCTAATGGAATTCTTGTTGCCAATCTAAATTTTGTAACGCTATTACATACGGGTACTATATTTACCTCTAATCCTGTTTTAACAACTGGTAGATATTTACTTAACATTACCACTTCCAGAACAAATTACGAGGACGCTTGGTACGCATTTAATCTAACAATTATCGCGAAACATCAAACAAACATAACAAGGGTATATGTACCCCCTCAAATCAACTCCGGAGACGAATTATCAATTACTATTAGAGCATTAATCTTTAACGGCGCTGATTGGGTACCTTTAGTTAGTGGAACTATTACAATGACTCCCTACTTTAATGGAATTGTTTCAACTGTTCAAACAGTTGACACAAATAGTACAGGTGAAATTACATTTCTTATAACTACCGGAAGCAGTCTCAGAACAGTAAATATTACTCTTGAATTGTTAGTTGATTATAATTATTTGAGTGACACCGAAGAAATTTTAGCGTCAGAAATAACCGTGATCCCACCCGCTCCCGATTTAACTTTTGAAGATTTACTTCCCTACATTATAATGATAGGTGCTGTTGCTGTTGTTGCAGTCGCGGCTGTAGCAACCTATCGAGGAGTTATAGTTCCTAAAAAGAAGGAAAAACAACGAGTCTTAACTGAAGTAAAAACGATTTTTGACGACGCAATTAATTTAGAACACATCTTAGTTTTATACAAAGGAACTGGTACATGCATTTTCTTTAAGTCGTATGGTTCAGAACAAATCGATCCTGAATTAATAGGGGGCTTTCTTTCAGCTGTATCCTCTTTTGGGAAAGAAATGGCTACTCAAGAAGCATTGAATGAAATTTCTTATGGAGATAAAATGTTGTTATTAGCAGATGGAAATCTAATAAGAGTGGCGTTGGTGTTAGGGAAAAATGCTTCTTTGATTCTCCGCCGACATTTAAAAGAATTTATTGGAACTTTTGAAAAAACATATAATGAGGTTTTACCAAACTGGCGAGGTCAATTAAATTACTTCAAAAATGCGGGGCTTATTGTGGATGACTTGTTAAATACATCAATTATCCTTCCTCATCAGATATCGTACGATTTTTCAAGCGTTAAAGACTTAAAAAATCCTCACTCAAAGGAAGTGTTGAAAGTCGCACAGAGTTGTTGTGAAGAAACTGAAAGGGAATTCTTCTTTATTGCAACTTTACTTAAAGATGCTTCTGAGATGACAAATAAAGATACTGCAGAAATATTTATAGGAATCAAGGAATTAAGGGATAGGAAGATATTAATCCCTATAGAAATTTCCGCTATTGAAGCTCAGCCAATTTCTCAACAAGAGCTGAATCTCATAAACCAAAAAGTCGTAGCTTTACCAAATTTAACGAACGATGAGAAACAAAAACTCGTGCAAGATCTTTCCCAATTAGGACCAATAGAAAGAGAGGCATATCTTACTAGCTTATCCAAGCAAAATGAGATAGTTACTGCTCCGATAAAAACGACAACAGTCGAAGGAATAGATGTTGACAATAAAAAATCTGCAAAAAAAGGAGTGAGAGAGTTAATGAAGCGAGGAAAAATTGCGGATGGAAAGAAAGATCATGTCAAAGCGATTGAGTTTTATCAAAATGCGGCTGTATTAGCCTCGAACTGGGAATTAACAGATGATTATGTCAGAATCGAAGAAATTATACGGAAAACTAAAATTGAAGATTTAAAAGAAAAGAAGTCACAATTGGAGAAAGAAGCAAAAGGCGCAGTCAAAGCTAAGAATTATGCTGAAGCAGCTGGAAAGTTTAAATACGCCTCTAAAATGGCATCTGAAATCTTCAAGTTAGGAGATACATCTATGACAAAAGAAGTTAAAAGATTAACTAACAAATCTAACGAATACGAGAAATTAAAATAAATATTATTATTTTTATAAATCTATTTTTTATTATTTTTTTTAAAAGTATCTTTTTGTATTTTAATCTACAATCCCATTTTCAGTTATCGAAAATACTGCTTCCCCTTCAGGTAAATGTGGCGCATCTATCATTTTCGCTACTCGCTGTTCACCTTTACCCTTTCTCAAATATACTCTAATTGTAGATCCATGCGCTACGATATTTCCCCCGGCTGCAACAGTTGGATTTCCATAAAAAACATCGGGTTTTGATTGAACTTGGTTTGTTACAATGATGCATAAATCAGGAAAAATATCTGTTAACCTTAATAAATCGTGTAAATGAGAGTTTATCGTTTGCTGTCGGTTCGCTAGAGTGCCCCTTCCAACATATTCGCTTCTAAAATGTCCAATCAATGAATCAACGATAATAAGTTTTATATTTTTCTCTCTAATAAGATTGGTTGCTTCTTTTATTAACAGTACTTGGTGATCAGAATTATAGGCTCGCCCAAAAACTATATTTTTTAAAATTTTCTTATGATCTAAGTCAAGTCCTTCAGCCATTTGAATAATTCTTTC
>JAEOSP010000046.1 GCA_016840305.1 Candidatus Hodarchaeota archaeon | reverse complement strand
TTTAGCTTCTCAAAAAGTGATTCACTTATCGTATCTAATTGTAGTGTCTGAAGGATTTTATTTAATTTCGGTTGAGTATTTTTAATGCCAGCTATTAAATTGGAATACTCTCCAAGAGGTTTTTCTGTTAGTAATTCATTTTTATATAGAGCGTGAGTGCTTGATAGTCCTCCAGATAGAATATTCATTCCATCCTCTGGAATGAAACTAATCTCATCTTTGCAGATTGATAGAAACAGATCAAAACTCTCTTTGTAGGGATGAAAAATATTTCTAGCAATTACACCCCGAAGATACATCTGTGTAGTAGCTTTAGCTAGTATTAATGAGAAAGGAATAGAGGACATGTATTTCGTCATTCGCATCTTTTCACTATTTAAAATTGAGCCTGATTCATCCTGAGCTCTTTCATAAAAATCTAGAGGTAATACTAACCCTGTAATCTCTCGATAATCAGTAACTATCGATCCAGGACCAAGCTGAAATTTAACCCAGTAAATCCCTAAGCCAGTAATTAAAAAGAATGGTTCACCTGTTGTTTCCTCAAATCCAGTGAGCGCAAGATCAGGGAGGAATATAATATTGTCTTGAAAAATGTCTTGGACCTGTTGATTACGGTAAAAACCATTGAATCTTGAATCAATCATTTCTCTCCAAGAAGGAATAAATAATAGCTGATCTAGAACTCCAAAAACAGATTCTCGAAGCTTAATTATTTCTTTCTTTATTTCTTCAAGCCTTTTATCGATTTTATCAAAAATTCTCATTTTATTATGGCTTACAAGTCGATAAGGCAATTCGTTATCGCTTTGAAATCTTTTAAATTCCCGAATTGATATACCTGTCAATTCCTCAATTTCATTAAATGAAAGATTTTGTTCATAATAAGCACGAGCTCCTCCGAGAATTTTACTTTCTCTCTCGAGAACAGCGATTTTATCAGAAATTTCCTTTTCTCTTTGTGACATAAAAAGATAGCCCACTCTTGATTTAACTATTAAAAAGATAAATATCTTAACTAGGAAGGATAAATTTCCTATTTTAATATTCCGACACCAATCAACCTATTTAAGATAATCTGATATCTAAATAATCTCAAATAAAAGATACTAGACAAAATATTCGTAAAATGAATGCTTAAACCAGGAAGAAACTCAATTAAAACTTGCTTTCTTTAACGTCCTCCCAAAGAGCTAAAGCTGATTTTTTAGAGCTTACTCCACGTATAAGTGCATTTCCTCCTTGAAAAACTGTAATTAAGATATCTTCAGAATAATGGAATGTGAAGGCTAGTTTTCCCTTTTTTAAGATTGAATATTCATTAGAAATATTCCTTAACACTTGTTTGAAGTCGAATGGTATGTTTTTTGTTGGAACAATCATCACAGTGTTACCCCCACATAACTCCAAAGCACGATAATCCTGGGGTTTTTCCAAAACGGTTTTACCCACTGTTGCTCCACAAATATGGCAGGTTTTACTCTTTTGGAGAGGAATTTTGCTAAAACTCATATTCTGTAAATCAATAAATAACAAAGTCCCATTTAAAGTTGTATTACCATGAAGAAGAAGATCTACTGCTTCATGGACTTGGAGACCTGTTACTATTGCCAATAAAGCAGGATGTATACCTGTTATATCACAACTTTCTAGATCCTCATCATCCACATCATGATACAAGCACGATAAACACGGAGATTCACTATTTGCATTAAAAACGGCAAGATTACCAATTCTACCACTTACTCCGCAAAATACAAATGGAATCTTACGTTTCACACATTCCTTGTTTATTATTCGTCTGGTTTCAAAATTATCTAACCCATCGATAACAATGTCAATACCATCAAGAAGCTCCTCAATATTCCTTTCATTTATATGCGAAGCGATAGTATCAATTACCATAGATGTATTTATTCGCTGTAAACGAAGTGAAGCGGCTTCCACCTTAGCAAGATCAAGATCTTCCTCTGTGTAAAGTGGGCTTCTATGTAGATTTGTTTGTTCAACCAAATCACGATCTACAATCCTTAGATATCCTACTCCCATTTCTGCTAATAAAAGACTGGAGAAAGCGCCCAAGCCTCCTATTCCTGCAATCATAATTTTACTTTGGCGTAGTTTTAGCTGACCCTGTTCACCAAAACGAGGTAATACAATTTGACGTGAGAAAATGTGCTTTTCATCATCTCTTAACATACTTAAGCTTCCAGTTTAGGAATGAGGAAAATTATAATCCTTTATCGACCTTCTGTTTAACGTTTCAATATTTCGGAGTTTAAAACATCTTGTAAAGTTGATAAATGACCAAGATGAAATCCCCTATAACTGTTATTAAAAATGCTTTACACCAATATCTAGGTCGAGGGGATGCAGAAAGTACTGAAGCTTGGTTAAATGATCTTCAATCATTGTACATAATACGAAAAAAGGATGGAATCTGCTTATTCTCACACCACTTTAAACTAGGAGCCATTTCAAACATTGAAAATCAGCTAGTAGGAATGGGCTTCATTGCGATAGCTAATATGATGCAAGAAGTAGTTGATTCCACCTCGCAATTACGATTAATTGATTTGGACAGTAAAAAGGTTCTCATCAGAGAAAAAAATAACATTCTCGCTGTATTAATCACATCACAGTTCAAAGAGATTTTTAATGAGAAATTAACCGAATTTTCAGCATATTTCAGCAAAATATTCGAATTACAAAATCAAATAAGCGAGGAATCATGTTTAATTTGTTCTGATGACTACGCTCTTACAGCAGATCTAGTGTCACTTATTTTCACCGATCAATCACAAAGAACCTTGAAATTAGTTCCACTAATTTTCAAAATTATCCAAAAAGATCCTTTCCAAAGATCAAATGATACTAATATTGTCGCAAAAATCCTTAAACAGGAATTATCAATAGAAAGATAATCTGGATGTTATTTTGTCTACGTTTTCTCCCAGAAGTTCTCAATATCAACTAAGATATTAGAAGATACTAATTCTTGCGGTGATTCATCAAAATAATAATTTGGGAAAAAACCCCCATATGTCGGTGTCGCGTATCTTCGTCCAATGAATATGATTATCCCCTTATCCTCAACTGTTCTAATCAGCCGCCCAGCTGCTTGAAATGAGCGTGTTAATCCTGGAAATTGATAAGCATACGCAAAACCATTACTATATCGTTCCTCATAATATTGCCGAATAAGCTCCCTTTCAAAAGATACAGATGGTAAACTTGGACTTATGATGAATACACCATTTAACATTCCTGGAAAATCTAACCCTTCTGCAAAAATACCGGCCGTAACTGCAATTGCTAACACGAAAGAATTACTCTCTAACTCTTCTACAAATTTTTTCCTCTCATCGTCATGCATCGGTCCCAATTGTTTAAGAATTGTGAGACCTGGAACGGGTTTGATATACTTTAGAACTTCAGATGCGTATTTAAAAGATGGAAAAAATGCAAAATACTTTCCAGGTTTAAGTTGAATTGTCTTAATAATTAAATGACCAATGCTTTCGTAAGATTCATGTCGTTGTTTATATCGAGTATCCACATCAGGATAAATTCTAATTATACGATTTTCAGATGGGAATGGTGAAGGATAGCTTTTGTGAGCGGTTTTTTCCACAGGAAATCCTAATAAATCACGATAAAAGAAAAAAGGAGTTATCGTTGCAGAGATTGCAGTTACACTTTTAAAAAAACTAAATTTAGCTTTCAGGAATGGTGAAGCATCTTTACAAAGTAGCTTGATCTGATGATTATGAGAATTATAAATTATTGAAAATTCTTCTGAGTGTTGTGCAAGTTTAGCTGTTTCAGTAAAGTCACGTAAATGATAATAAAACCATAAAACAGGATCTTGAGGCCAACGAAGATCATGTTCAAACAAATATCTAAGATAATGGACAATATGACCTTCTAATCGTAATAATAACGTCTCAAAGGAGGGAACATCGATTGATTCCAAGAGATGAGTTGAAGGAGAAATACCATAGTTTGTTCTAAGGATTCGAAAAATGCGCTCCAATAGTGAAGGAAGGAAATCAGGAACTGGAATTCCCTGATACTTCCTTTTTAGCGATTTAATTTCTTGTTTAAACTCGAAAACATCTTGTTGGCTCAGACTGTGGGAATAATAATCCAGACTACGATCAACCAAATTATGTGCTTCATCAATTATCAAATAATATTTCTGCGATGAAGGAATCTGTGAACCAAAAAATCGCTGTAAAACCACTCGTGGGTGAAAAACATAGTTATAATCACCAATAATAACATTAGACTCTAAGGAGAGATCTAAGGCTAATTCAAATGGACAGAAAGCTTGATTCTTAATTGCTACTTCTTCAATTATTTCTGGGGTTATAATTCCACGTTTTGCAATAAAATCGTTCAGGTAGGACTCAGGGTAATTGTGTAAGTAATTTTTCAAATAGATACAATATTCTTCATTACAGAAATAAACAAGATTTGGACACATTTTCTCTTTTGCTTTTAGTGTAACTGCTAAGAAGTCAACTCCCTGGTTATGAAAAATATTCAATGTTTTTTCTACAATGCGCCTCTGAGTTGCTTTCGCTGTAAGAAAGAAAAGTTTTTTGTTTTCTTGTATTGACCGAGAGAGAAATGGGTATAGTGAAACTACTGTTTTTCCTAATCCGCTAGGTGCTTCAATCATCAAATTCAATTCTTCGTTCAAAGCCTGATTAATCTTATCTATTATCTTTTTCTGGTACTTACGGAACGAAAAAGGAAAATGAAGGTTTTCCAACGTTCTTACTTGGCGTTGATGTCGATTAAACCTATCTACCTCTTGTTTTAGAAGCAGATCTAACTTCCCTGTAATGAATTCATGCATTTCTAAATAGGGTATTGAGAGTTGAAATTGTGAACTATCATATCTATTGAACAGAATCAATACTAGTTTTAGTGGAAGCTCTATTTTCTCTATCTGAGTAAACATCCATGCATAACATTGTAATTGCTTTATGTAAGAATAAATACGGGTATCTTCTAAAGATCCATCGAAATTTTTTATATAGAATGATTTAATTTCTTCGACCTGTATCCTATCAGGCATAATTGCGAGGAGATCAATTCGACCCTTCAAAGTAATATTCCAGGAATTATGATCAAAGGTATATTTTAAATAGAATTCAGTTTTATAATTGAGATCTTGTTTCTTTTTCTCGTTTTGAATGGTTTGATGAATTTCCCGTCCTTCTTCAGCGTTTTTAAAGGGAAATGCAGTTTCTCCAGTCTTGGGTGACCCATAAAACGCGAGATCTCTGACGCTTATTGATAATTCCTTTTTTTCATGATCTATGCGGATAGTCAAGGTAATTATCAAGAATTTCATTATAATTATTATATTATTAGGAGAAAAATCGAGGATGAAAAAGGAATTTGAAGTGAGTACAGGTAACAAGAATATTCTATCATTGATTAGATGATTTATTCATCATCTTTATTTTAAGCAAAAACTGAAATTGGCGGAATATCATTCCAGTTCCTTTTTTAAGAAGTTCTGTTAATAAAAAAAACAAGTATACACCATCCATATTGATTTGGTTGAATTGCTTTTAGTTAAGTGATTCGCAATCTTTATTTAAATGGAGAGGTGTGTATTCCTTATAAGGTGTTTAATACATGAATAAAAAATTATTTCTCTTAGGAGTAGTAACCATTGGTTTACTTCTGCTTGGGAGTCTTCCAACATCAGTTGCTGAAGAACCAGAATCAGAAACAGAGCCTGGTCCTCTCGACAACTTGAATGGAAGTGTTGATCTTTCTTATGATCTTTCACTTACAAATGTTTGGGAATCTGGCTCTCCTCAAAGTAGTCCCCCAAATGGTCTTACAAATACAAACCTAAGATATAATCTCACAAGCATGAAAAGCCCTCTTGATGAATTTTTCAATGTAGGAGCATTCATGTTTGGGAGTGATGAAACAGGTCCTGTACCAGAATTTATGATTAATGGTACTTTTGAAGGATCTGAGCTCTTTGTGAAGATAGTTAACGACCAGTATTCAGTGACAGACCCAAATAATCGACTATTGGATTGGCAAGCCGTCCTCACATTAAAAGATGACATCGATATTGAAGTACTAATTCCAGCAGAAGCTGATCTAGGTGGTTTTCCCATTGATCTATTACCTAACGTGGTATCAATACCTGGAGGTTCAGGCATTCCTCCTCTTCCTGTAATACAATCCACGACAAGCTTCTCATACTTCGAGGATCTAGGCAACCTTGTTAAGTCGTACGGTTATGAGGGTATACCATTCGTAAGCCCTTCAATTTTCTATGTAGAGAATATTACAGCAGCAAATGATTACTGGACAGCTGTAGATTTGAATACGATGTTCCCACCTGCAGAGGATCCAGATGATAATCATACATTAAAATTGAGCACAAATTTGGACGGAGAAGGTTTTGCGTTAAAACTTGATGCTGAATTCTTCAACACAACAATGATTTTCGGTAATGTCTCAGTAAGTGCCCATTGGAACACTACTGGATGGTTAGATCATTTTGAAGCTGATCTTTTTGCCGATCTTGATCAAAGTTCATCACTTGATGCCGATGAAGAATTTTCGGTAATGTTTAATTTAGTGGGTTCCGATCAAGCTGATCTTCCAATCAGTGTTGGAGACGCAGGAGAGTACATTATGAATATGGACTTTTCAGCAACTCTTGATTTGGAGAATGAAACTGAAGAAAGTCTTGTACAGAGTATGATAGATGAAATTTCTGCTTCAATTAACGAGCTTGATGGTGAAGTACTACTGAATTATTCAGTTGATGCCATGGATGGGCTATATTACCATATTGATGCCTTTTTATTGGATTTAGAAGGATTTATGGCAGATCGCTTAGGATCTCTCTTTGGTGGTGGAGGTTCACAAACACCATTACCAATCGAAGCGTATTATAAGTCCATTAACGACATGGATGGTGATTCGACTAATTTTGCTCTGAACCTATTCGATGCTGTAGTATATCATAATGATAGTATGTTCTATGAAAGATACGATGGTCATGGATGGGATGAGTATGTATACGACGAATACAACGACGAATGGTATTGGGAATGGATGTGGCAACCCCTACAGGCTCAAGATGAAAACACAACCATTATTGAGGATCACATGCCTGGAATAGTTAACGCACTAATATTCAATGAAACCGATTGGGATATGATTTGGGATGATAATCTTTCAATGGAAGACAATCTCGTAAATCTTCAACCATATGAAGTATACAATGGTGATGTTGATTATGTTGAGGTTACCAACGAATGGGATGAGACTTACAATGTTGTTCAAATCGTTGCTAATGATACATTCCAAACAGGTGTCAATTACATTGCTATTCTGGAAATCGTTCCTCCCATGCAACTTAATGGTTTCACTTCCTACAAACCCATGACCAGTCCTTACATGATGATGTTCGGAGACAATGGTGACTCCGAACCAAGTATGAATGTAGGTTTTGCAGCAGAAGATCCTTACGTTGAACCCCCCCAGTCTTCAGTGATGGCTATGGTTAATCCTCAATCACTACTACCTTTACCAGCACGTACCCCTGACTGGGAACAAGTAGGTGGACCTATTGTTTTCCTGGAAGGATATGTTATGCAAGTAGCTGATGTAATCACAAGTCCTGATTTCATAAGCTTACTTGAAGAAATGGCTGCCCAAGATCCAGGTGATTCTTTAGACATTGAGTATTTTGATGTTGGTATGGATTGGATGGTAAATGGTACCCATGCTGGTGCAGAGAATTGGGTAGAAGTAACCATGACAATGGTTGACAATGATACTGGTAACATGGAAATAGTTACACAGAGTGTTGATGTAGACAGTTATGAAAGCTACTTTTGGTTTGTTGACGGTACATTCGACTCTGCAATGGTTAGCGTTCAAATGAATGTTGATGTAAGCAGAGAAGATTGGCTAAGCGATGAACCAACAACAACAACAACTGTTCCCCCACAGGATACTACAACCACAGAGACGACCTTAGAGTTAACTCCTGGTTTTGAAGTTATTTTTGCTATCGGTAGCTTGATTGCTTTACCACTATTCTTTAAGAAAAGACGTTAAATCGTCTTCCTCTTCTTTTTTTTCTTTTTTCTGACTTTTCAGTAGTTCTTTGTCGATTTTGTTATTCTTCTATGTCAGAAGACTATTATGGTAATCAATTTGAAATAGCGTAGAATAATTAAAACTTGACCAGATAATTGGTAAATACAACTGGAATGATGATAATGGCCAAAAACCTAATCTCAGAGATACAAGACCGAATTGTAAGGCGTAAAACTGAATTCCTAATTATTATCTTCGCATTAATACCAGCGGTTCTGTTTATAACTTTCGCAGTAGTAGAAAATGATTTCTATGTTCTTGATCATAGCTATTGGGTAGGGGTGATTGCTTATAATCTCACACTAATTTTTGGTATATGGATTGCTGCATCCAAGAAAGTTCTTCAACTTTCTGAAGGTTTGTTATGGGTAGGCCTTGGTATTACCATTGTTTTGTACATCGTGTTCCATAATATTATTTTCACGGGAGACATTACTCAAGGTGTAATTACAGGTTCGAATATGCTCTGGGAAGGAAAAAACCCATATGTAGTTGCAGAAGTTCCCCATGCACAACCGTATCCTCCTGGTGGATTTCGATATGTAACATATGCATACCTACCAGTTGATTTACTATTTTATTCACTCGTTTTAGGGATAATGAACGTTATTTCATCGATTTTTGTTGGAGCAAGCATTCCTTCATATTTACCAGGATTTACTGAAATGGGATTATTAATCACGAATCTCATCTTAATGCTAATTTCGATATTCCTAATACAAGATATTATGGAAATCAGGTGGAAACAGGCAACGCTTCTTGGAAGTTTATTCTTTATTGTTCTAATCTGGAATAACGTATGTCTAGCACAGACATTTTTTATAGCAGGTTGGTATTTCCATAAACGTATGCAAACTAATCTTACTGTGATATTCTGGTCCCTCAGTATGCTTTCTAAGTATTTCGCTGGCATTTTTATTGTTGCTTACGTTGTCGAATACCTGATGAAGAAGGATTATATAGATGCACTAATTAAAACAGTAATTGCTGCAGCATTAAGCTTACTTGTGAGCATTCCTTTTGGATTACTGGATGTATTGAAATCTACTGTTTTCTTCTATAATACTGAAGAACGAATTCTTGATGGTTCCTTTGGTGGGTCAATAGTTTCGGAACTTGTATTATTCTTTAATCTTGAGAACATTGTTTGGGTTTTTACTCTTCTTGGATTTTTCGTAATCTTGATTATTGCTTTCTTGATTAAAGATCTTTATCAACGGTTAGTTGTTACTAGTTGTTTAGCTTTATGTGTAATTACAGGTATTTCAGCCCAGTTTCTTCCAATAATCACCTTTATCTTAATTATTGCAGGGCAAATAATAATTTTCCAAAATCAAAGAATAATGTTAGATGCTGAACGGAATATTCAGCTGAATACAGTTGAATCATAGAATTTTATCAAGAAAATTGGTTAATTCACATATAGGAAAATCAGAAATGCTTATCTTTGCCGTCCTACCTTGCGATCTACCTTTATTGTGACGATTAATGACCTTAGATGTAATAAGCCCACTTTTTGTAAGCTCTTGAATATAAATCCAGAATTGTGTCTGTTTTCTTGGAGTAATACCTTTTATTCCACAGGTGATTTCATATTCCCTTTTGATCTCGCTAGATAATATATATCCTTCATTATTACGTTGTTGCAATAGTTGGGCAATTGTGAACAAAACTAACTTCTGATGTAGAGGCAGATCAGTAATTAGACTCTGCTTTACAGGAAAACTACTTATTTGTGCTTTTCTTACATGTTCATAAAGAATTTCTCTGACTTTTTCTCCTTCTGCTGTTTTTCCAGCTCTCCACAGCAATTCTATTGCATATCGCGCATCCTTTTGCTTATGAGCTATCTCTGCAATCATTTTCAAAATCTCGGGAGAATAAGCAGAAAACTTCAGACCTTGTTCAGCACGAATAGAGATTATATCATATAGCTGTAGAAGACTATATGCGGGGAAGATAATCATTCGCTTACTGAGGGATGAAAATAATGCTGGATCCAGAAATGAGTGGAAATTAGGATTTCGTGTAATAAGAATTAATGAAATCATTGAGAATTGACTCCGTCTGATTCTCTCAGTTCCTCTAATCAGTGAATATAAGATATCCTGTCCGTTTGATACAGATATAAGGTGATCTATCTCATCCAAGCATAGCAATAACTTTTGTTTTCTCTCCTCCAAGATTGATTCTAAGAATTCGAGCAACTCTGAAGCACTAAAACCCCGCAAAGGAAACGCAGGAACAAGTTGTCTTAAAATTGAAGTAAAAATTAAATTCCAAGATCGTAAACGACGACAATTAAGGTGAAAAAAGAGAATCTTTTCAATACCAGAAACTTGATTCTTCTGAGAGTATGATTCTAAGGTTAGCCCAAAATGCTTTGCAACGGCTGTTTTTCCTAATCCTACTGCACCTTGGATAATAACTTGCTTCGAGAGAAGATTCGAGGATTTAGTAACAATCGCTTTAAAATGATTAGCAAGGGCAGAAAATTCGTTTTCTCGATGATAAAGAAACTGTGGAATATAAGATGGTTCAAAAACATCTTCTTTCTTAAAAATTTGCGATTGTTGATCAAAATAGTCAACCAGTCGAAAATCAGGTTCATCCATAAATCTCATCTCCATTTGAAAGATATTATTTGCCTAATTATCCAGATTACTAGAGTTCTATGGAAAATCATTCAATGAATGTGTTAACAATTGGGGACTTAATATACCGCCCAAGTCTTCATTCAAATTCTGATTTTGCATAGTAAATCTATTATCAGTAATAGATCCTTAAAAAGTGTTTTTGAAGATTATAACTTGATGTGATAGTAGTACCAAGTGATTACGTTTGAAATCATCATTGATAGAATAGTGATTATTCATTCTGCAGCATTTGAAGGTATTAAGTATCATATAAATACAGTAGAGGGATTTCGTAATATTTTAAAAGAGAAAAATAGGAGGAAAGGAGATGAATGAAAATGACAACTTGAACAAAATATAAGGTATCTTTGTCCATTCTCAGCTAAATTTATCTAATAAATATAAAAACATACTTAAGATGGAGTAATCTACATTACGCATAGTTCTATTTAGGAGATTAAATTTATGGCTGAGGTTACAAAACAGGCTAAAACAAAAACCAAGACAAGTAAAGATTTCATAATTATAAGATCTTACCCCGAAACGCTATTTTTCTACCCATCGATGTTAGTTGCGATGCTCAGTTTCTTAATTCAATCCGCAAATCCATCACTTGAAAATGAACTAGGAACATTTTTCTTTGCAGTATTTGCATTTAATTTCATTATCGTTGCTTTTGACTTTGGTATTGGAAAAACAGCGATAATTGCTTTTGGAGTAATTATTATCGTATTAATTGCAATCCTTTTACAAGATCAATTAGGGACTGCATTGAACTTAACACTTCCCAATATCAATGTGTCGAATGACTTTTATTTCTTCTTCTCGCTTCTGATGATTGTTCATTTCATTTTGGTATATATCTATAGTCGAATCGACTATTGGATGATCTCACCTACTGAAATATACCATCATAGAGGCATATTAGGCGATGAAAAACGATTTGGAAACGCACAACATGCTCATATCGAGAAAACAACCCCTGATATTTTCGAGAAAATGCTTTTCTTAAGCGGTGATCTGTTTATTAAACCAGAAACTGATCCCCATATTTATCGAATTCCTAATGTTTTCCGAGTGAATATGAAAGAGAAAAAAATTAGAAGAATTCTATCCTATGTCCCTTCAGAGAAATTAAATGTTTAATTTAATTTCTTTCATCCTTTTTTTCTTTTTTTTAATTTTAATGAATATCGACGTTATTAATTCTCAAACAAATTATTCTTTTTTTATAACACTACCATCAGGAATCACCTGATCTGCATCAATAACCACATAAGGCTTAATAACAGAGTTTGAGCCAATTAAGGAATTAGGTCCAATAATGCTTCCTAATTTGTGATATTCTCGCCCCTTAATATGCTGAGGAGCTTTTTGCGATACCTCATCCCTTAATACATTCATAGTTGTTACACCAGAACCAATAACCACATTTTCTCCAATTACACTATCTCCAACAAACGATAATCGGCCAATTTTTGTACGTGGTTGAATTACTGAATTTTTAATTTCAACAGAAAAACCAATGCTACATTCTTCCTCAATACAAGAAAAATCACGAATCAAACTGTTTGTACCAATGTAAACATTTTTACCTATATAACAAGGACCAACAATCTTTGCGTTATGGTCAATAGTAACTCCTTCTTCTATAACAACCAAACCAGATATATGAGCCGAAGGAGAAATTTTTGCCGATTTATGAATACGAGCATAGTCTAAATCAACATAAAGATTCCTATTAGCATTTAAAAGATCCCATCCATAACCTACATCTGTCCATTCGTCTTGCCAGACTGAAGCACAAATTCGTCTCTGTTCTTTCAGCAACCGTGAGAGTGCTTTCGTCAATTTCTTCTCCTCTTTTAGGATATCAAAAAATTCACCAGGTAAGATAGATGCACCCGCGAAAATATAGTTTGTATCGTTTTCATCCTTAGAAGGGTCAGGTAAAATTTTTGTAATGAACCCACGATCATCAAGGTTAGCTATTCCAAATTCTTGGGCTTTTCCCATCAGAGTAACGGCGATTGCTCCATCTGCAGCTGTATTAATGTAAGAATTGAGTAAATGATGGTAGAATTTACTGGGAGTAACAATATCCCCATATGCAATAATGAAAGGTTGACTCCCACTGAGGATCGGATAAGCAGAAAGAATAGCTCCTTCAATTCCAGACTCTTGGCCTTGATCTATAACCTTGATATTAACACCCTTACTCCTATATTCTCCTAACACTCTATCCAGCTTCTTTTTCTGATGGCCAAGAACAATAACAAATTCATCAATACCTGTTTCTATCAATCCATCAATTACATACTCAATAACGAATTTCCCTTGAACTTGAAGCATGGTTTTAGGACAATACTTCGATAATGGCAACATTTCTGTCCCTGCGCCAGCAGCTAACACTAAAGCTTTCATTATAACCACTATTTTCTTCATCAATTATCTACTACAAACTGTTTCAATTGATATTGGATAGTTCAGAAATTATTAAATCTAACGCTAAAAACTTACTGTAAACATACTTCAGAAACCATTGATATCAATAATGGCCAATGGAGTATTAGCATACCTTTAGTGTAAAGATTTTAACGCTATCTGATAGTGTGTGTACTGCTAATAAAGAAGACTGTTCTTTAAAAACTCTTCTCAAACTTACTCTTTAATAAAAATAAAACGATGTGGAACCAGTAAATGAGCGGTCAGCCAAAAACAGAAAAGCTCCATTGGATAGATAAATTGACGGAAGATTTAATCACCCATTGGCCTGAAACAAAGGAGTTTCATTGTAATTGTGGAATCTCCATCTCAGGAAAACAACATGTTGGACGTTTACGAGGAGAAATTGTCTTAACAAATGCAGTTGTACAAGAACTCCAACATAAAGGATTTTCAGCAACTCATTATCTCATTTTATATACATCAGATCCATGGAAAGGTAAAGAAGCACAATTAAATAGCTTTTCTGATCCCAAAAAGGCGAAAAAATATATTAACTGGCGATTAGTTGATGTACCCGACCCCACAGGAAGAAAATCTTCATGGGTTGATTATTTTTGGCAAGATTTCGGCATACCATTATCAAAATTTGGAAAGAAGATAAAAATAATTCGTACACATGAATTTTACAAAACTGAAGAAATGAAACAGACAATAAAAAAACTCATTGAACAAAGAGAAGCAGTAAGAATAATTTTGAATAAATACAGGGGAGATAATCCGTTTCCTAAAGATTGGATTCCATTTAATCCAATGTGTAATAAATGTAATCGAATCGGTACAACCACTGCTTTAGAAATTGACATTGAATCGTATAAAGTGCATTACTCCTGTTCCGAATGCGAGGATGAAGGGTGGTCTGATATGCAACTGGGAAAATTAACCTGGAGATTAGAATGGTTAGCAATTTGGTACACTTTGAAAATTCATTTCGAACCATATGGAAAAGATCATGCAACCCCAGGAGGATCAAGAGATAGTTGTATTGAAGTACTAGAGACTATTCTAAAAAGTTCTGGCCCATACGGATTTTGGAACGAATGGGTTGGCTATTCAGAAGGACGAACTGATCATGGTGATATGACAAGTTCAGGATTTATTGGATTTACCCCAACAACTTGGTTAAAATATGCTGATTCTCAGGTTTTACGTTACTTATACCTAAAACCTCCACCTAGGAGAAGAATTGTTTTGGGATTGGATAAAATCCCAAATTATATTTCAGAATATGACAAAGCACAGCGAATCTATCATGGAATTGAACCATTTGATGATGAATCTGAATTAAGAACCATTCGGAGAAGTTATGAGATTGCTCACTTTAACAAAGTTCCTTCATACATTGGATTCCAACTAGATTTCACTCAAGCTATTATTCTAACTCAATTAGTTGAAGCAGGTGAAGTAGGTACAAAACAGGCAATTGAAAAGCTTCAAGCAACAGGAATCCTCACAGAAGAAGTGACTGATGATATTCAGAAGCATATCCATACCCGATTAAAGCAAGCTGCTGAATGGGTTTCTGATTGTGCCCCCTCACATCTAAGAATTGCAATTCCAGAAAAAATCTCTGAAGAAATTCTCTCACAAATCGATTCGGAAATGAAAGAAATAATCATTGACCTTTTAGCAACTTTTAACGAAATCTCCTGGACAGAGGAAGAGATTAAAAATAGTATGATTGCGATAAAAGGAAAATTCAGTCTTTCAAGAAAACAAATGACGCGATTCTTTGGAGCTCTTTACCAAATCCTTCTGGGAGCAAATCGCGGCCCACGTTTTGCACCGTTCATTGCTGCATTAGAAAAAGAATGGGTTATCAATCGACTTTCAGAGATAAATAACTAATACAGGTGATATGAATATGATAGAAGAACCTGAAGAAAGTACTATCACAAATCCAATAAGTTTTAAAGTAATTAACCTAATATATTTGGGTATTGCGTTATTTATTCCATCAATTGTATGTTATTTCATTGTTTTATTCATCACGAGTTCTGTTGGAGTGATATCAAGACAATTGTGGACTCTTCCAATCATATGGCCTGAAGCATTATATATTGGAGCAATAATAGGAGGATTTCTCGGGGGATTAATTGGTATATGGGAAATATCAATGTTTCACAAACAGAAACGTGAAATTACACCTGGAAAATTACTATCTCCAGAT